>NZ_JBVVQU010000049.1:0-51429 GCF_055811555.1 Mesorhizobium sp. WSM4813 | reverse complement strand
GCTTCACCCCAGCCGAATGCGCCAACTACTTCAAGGCAGCTGGATACGACCCAGATTAAACAGGACGCGCTCTAGTCGCCGTGCCATTTGCAGCCGAACGAATGGCAGGTCTTGGGAGTGCCTACCACGCCATTGAACGGCGAGAACTGGGCGCAAAGCGGACGCCAAAGCCAGCGCTTGGAATGTCGACTAAGGGGCAAACATCGAACAGCACGGTATGTCAGCAACGCATCAAGTAAAGTCCAGTCTCATCCGAGCTCGTGGATCGTTACGCCCGGCACAACAGTCTTGGCGATCTCGCATAGGTGCTGGTGATGCGTAAGGTAAATGACCTGGCCGGCACTTGCCATTTCGCCAAACAATCGGAAAACCTCCTCTGACCGGACATGGTCGAAGGTTTCCATGATGTCGTCAGCGATGAATGGCACCGAGGGTCGAAACTGTGCGAACTCGTAGTACCCAGCAAGCCTGAGCGCCAGGTAGAGCTGAAAACGCGCGCCCTTTGACAGCGCGTCGGCGACCTTGGATTGCCCGTCGCGCTGCAACGCGATGAGCACTTCCCCACCCTTGACCGGTTGAGTTGTCAGGCCAGAGTACTGGCCGCGCGTCATGAGGGCGAATGCGTCTGATGCACGCTCCATCATCCCGGATCGATGACGCTCGCGGTAGACGCGCAGAGCATTCGCCGCCGACATTATTCCCAGTTTCAGCTCGATATAGCGGACGGCCTTTTCCTCGATTTCCAAAAGGACGGTGCGCCGTTCGGCATCTATGCGAGCAACAGCGCTGTCGCCGCCAATGGCGTCAAGCTTGTCGGTCGCGCGCGTCTGCCGGATGAGCTGGTGCTGTATCGCCTCGTCGAGGTCGCGAAGCCGTTGCTCGGCTTCAGCCTTCTCGACTGCGAGGCTCTCGAGATCGACAGCATCCACTATCGAACGCGCCTGCTCGAACCCTTCCACCGCAAGCTCGGACGACACCTGCTCCTCGAGTTCGGCCACGGCTGTGCGCAAGCGATCCCTGTCGCGCAGCAGTTCGTCGCGTTGCACGACGTCCGCTAGCGTGGCCACGCCAAAGACGCCCAGGACCTCGTTCTTGCGGCGCTCATGTGCCGAAATCTCAGCATCGAGGATCTCACGCCCATCCTGCAGGCGCTGCAGGTCATTGACGAGGCTTGCCTTGGTATCGCGCGTGCGCTCGGCTCGCTCGAGGCGCTCGGCAAGCCAGATCGCCAGCTGTTCCGGGTCGTCGTCGTCGACCCCCTCGCCCGCTTCGGCTGCAACGGCGAAAACCTCAACCAGGAAATTGTCCCTGTCGGCCTCCATCTTCTCGATACGGAGTTGCATGGCGTCGCGGTCTTGCAGACATTTGGACAGTTCGGCCAATTGATCGAGGACACCGCCGACGCTGGGCGCCGAGATGCCGCTCTCGAGCCAGGTGCCCTTGAGCGCTTCGGCAACGCCGGCTAGCCATTCATCCTCACGCCGCTCCCCGACTTCGACAGCTCGGCGCCTGGCGGACAGATCCTCTTGCCTTGTGCTAACTGTCTTGAGCGCTTCGGTGCGTTCAGCGTCCACCTTGAATTGTCTCTCAAGGAACAGCTCCGCCACAGCCATGACCGTCTCCAGGCTGTCACCAGGATTCGAACCGACGCCGACGCTCGCCAGCGCACCGCTCAACTCCAGCCGCATTCGCCCTTCCTCATCAACCGCCTGCTCGGCCTTCTTGCGCGAAAGCTCGATCTCCTCCCAGGCCGCGAGCGCATCGATGCGGGCAGCAATCCGATCCTCGATCAGTTCGATCAGCCGTTCGGGGGATGTTTCCGGGATTACTCCAAGCAGGTCGCTTGCGGCTGTGCGTATTTCCAAGAGCACCGCGTTCCGATCTGAGCCGTTGCGTTCAAGTTGGTCGCGCGCATGCGAGACGGTGGCTGCGGTTTCTGCGAGGTTGCGGTTTGTGCTGCGGATCTCGACGAGCTCTCGGGCGTTGGCCAGACGGCCTGCTCCGGCTCTGTCGTCTCGAGCCAGTGCTGCCGCGAAGTCATCCGCGGTTTCGCCTGTCAGGGCATCGCGATGCCTTGCCCAGGCCTCGTGCCGGGCGCGCCGAATGGCGTCCGCTGTATCATCGTCGGTGACATCGACCGAGGCACGAAGGGCTTCCAGCCGCGCCGAAAGCAAGTCGTGATTGCCCTGGTGCTCGGCAAGGCGTTCGGAAAGGATGCCGCTGCTCTTCGCGAGCTCTGCTACATGCGCTTTCCATAGGCCAAGCTGTCCAGCATTCGGAATGGCGACCCTGGCCAGTGCCTGACCATCTCCCGACCAGGGATGCAAGCGCGCAACCGCGGCCTCCAATCGAATTGCACCTGTATCCGCCGCCTCGTGTGCCGCCTTGGCCTCCCTCATGTACCCGCTGGCCTTTGCCGTGGACAAAGCCGAAACCAGCCTCGCCCTGGCAGGCTCGGGGACGGCCCGTTCTTCGCCGACCCGCTCGCGTGCCGCCTGAAGCGCATCAGCAGCTGCCGCGGCCTCCTCGCGCGCAACGCGGACGCTGGTAACGATCCCGGAGCGCTGCTCGACCATGGTGCGCACAGCGCCAATGGCTGCAGCAGGCAAGAGCAGTTTGGCAGGGTGTGGCTCGGAGGACTTTCCAAGAGCCGCAAGACAGGTCGCCACGGCATTGTCGAGGATCTGCAACTCCGTCCTGCGGCTTGGCAGGTCGAGGCCGGCCGAGACATGGCGCACCTTGCGGTCGGCCAAGCCGCGAACCCGCTCGGAAATCGCAAGGATCACCGCGTCCACCTCGAACGAGGCGATTTTCGTCGTCACCCGTTCGAGCTCTTCCACACTCGCGGAAAGCCGCGTTCTCAAACTGGCGTCGGCCTCGATCATGTCGGCGACGCTGCCGGTCCAGGTCCGTGACGGTGAAGCGATCTCAGGCAACTCGGCTAGTTGGGCTTCCTTACGTCGGATATCGGCAAGGATCGGGATCGCGCGAAGATACTTCGCGATTGTATCGAGCCGAGCCGACAGGACCGACCGTTCGGCGATGCTGCGGTCGTATTTTTCGGTCGCCTCCAGGCGCTCGGCTTCAAGGCTCTCATAAGTCGACGCCAAGGTGTCGACCGCGTCCTTACCAGCCTTCAGTTCCGCAAGCCGTTTCTTGAGCAGCGCAAGTTCGGTTCCGTGTGCCTGCTTGCGATAGAGCCTGTCCGCCTCGGCCTCGAGCACGCTCAATGTATCGCTTGCGTGCCCGAGGCCGGCGCTGGCCGTGAACAGCAGCTTGCCCAGGTCGCCGCGGGATTCCAGGATTGATTTTCCACCTGCTTCCAGCGTCTCGTCGTCCAACGAGAACATGGTCTCGTATGCGTCGCGAGACAGGCCGGCCAGATGTGCTGATATCGCCATTTCGCTGACCGGTTGGCCAGTCTCATTCAACAATGAGTTGGTGCGCTGCTTCGTGCGTGTGAAAATGTGCTCCGCGCCGCCGAGTTCGAGCACGCCGCCGATACGCATGGCGCTGTATTCGTGCAGGAAATTGTAGCGGCTGCGTTCCTCGATGCCGAACAGCAGGTCCAGATAGCCGGAAAGCGCGGTCGACTTGCCGGCTTCGTTCAGGCCGAAAACGATATGCAGGTCGGGACCGGATTCCGGTTTTGGCCCGAAGTCGATCGTCCTGTCGGTGAACTTGCCATAGCGAATAAGATCAAGTCGCCGGAGCCTCATTATGGTCCACCGGCCTTGAGGCGAGCGGTGACCAAGTCGGCACCGTTGGCAAGCACCGTGTCGAGGAACAACTCCAGCTCAGCCTCGTCTTTGCCGGCGAAATCACGCCCGTCAGGCGGAAGATCCGCGATTATCTTCTGGACCAACGCCCTCGCCTCGGCACGGAACGCTTCTGAGCCGGCATCGGCGCGCATGGATTGAGCGAGTTCGAAAATCGGATCAGCGACGCCCCCGGATGCCTCGGCTGCGGATGGAGAGACGTCAAGTTCGAGCTTCTCCACCCAGGTTTCGCCGACCTGTTCGGCGACCTGCTCAGCTTCTGCGAGCAGCAGGTCGCGGTCACGGATCAGCGCCCAGGATAAAGGTGACGCCCCGGTCAGGCCGAGACGGATCACAACATGACGGGACCTGACGGAGGCGCGCGCATCTTCCAGCGCGGAGCGGACTCGTGCGACGACTTCGGACCATTCCACCGTTTCGGTCACGTCAACGTTCACCCGCTTGAATTGCGCGATACTGGTCAGCCTTTCCTCGATCTCGACGGTGCGGTCGTCTCGTATCGTCACCAGGGTGACGGATTTCTCTCCGGCCTCGTTGATGTCCCTGCCCTGCGGAATGCCCGGCATCACCACGGTGCTCGCCCCAGGATGGATTTGACGGACATGGATATGCCCAAGCGCCCAGTAGTTGAAGCCATGGCGGTGCAGGTCGGCGACGTTACAGGGCGCGTAGACGTCGTGGCCGGGCGATCCGGCCAGGCTCGTATGCATGATGCCGACATTGACCGCGCCTTCACGCGGGGCTGAATACTTGGGAAGCAAACTGTCCGGCGCCTTAGGGCTGGCAAAGCTCAGGCCATGGAACATGACGTCGAGCCCGCCGGCTGTCTGCAGCACGGGCTGGGGGCGGCCGCCGAAGATCGTAACGGTGTCCGGAAACACCAGCTGTTTCGATATCCGCGACATGGCATCGTGATTGCCGCGGATTTTAAAAACCTTGATGCCGGCCTGGTGCAGGCGCGTCATCTGTAACGCCAGGAACCGGGCCGTTTTCATCGATGTCTGATCGCCATCGTAGAGATCGCCGGCAATTACCAGCGCATCGACACGTTCCGCAAGGCAGAGATCCACGATCGAGACAAACGCTTGACGGCTGGCGTCTCCGACGAGTTCGGCAAGGTCGGGGTTTCGCATCGCCAGCGTACGCAGCGGCGAGTCGAGGTGGATGTCAGCGGTGTGGACGAATCGAAATGCCATTGAGCGGTCTCCGGCCACAAACATACCGGGGTTTGACTGCGGCTCGATAGGAACAATATCATGATAGCCGATGCTGGCGCCCGAGGTGGTTGGAATTGAGCAAACTGGGTGCGATGTGTCGGGGCATTCAATATCGCGTTGAGAAACCCAACACCGACCAAAAATGGGCCGTAAAGCGGACTGTCGGCTCCCAGCGTCCGAGCAGCCGATAGCTGACGCTCAGGTCGGCGAAAACGTCCTGAAACTGCACTTGAGGTAGATGACCGCGTTTCCCGCTATCGCGGCAGAGCGCAAGCCGGTGCGGATAGTCTTCGTGCTGCATGTAATGGACGTGCCGGATATCTACGGACTTGCACATCCGCAAGGTGCGACGGCTCCCGAGATCGTCGATGTCAATGCAGCTCCACCAACGGTGCGGCACGCCTGTTTCAGGCCATTTACACCTGTTGGCATGTATGAATGTCGACACTCATGGCCGGACTCACGCAATCTGATACTTCAGGCGGCGTTTCACGAATGCAGGCTGCGAACCTTCCAGGACCATCACGATTCGATTGTTGATGGCGGGGTCCTCGATTGATCCGCTTTCATATGAGAATTTGTAATTCCTCGCTTTGTCCAGCTTAACGTAGACGATCTGTTCAGCGTCGGCACCTACGGCTAGGTTTGGGTTGTGGGTTACCAATATGACCTGCCGGCTCTTCTTAGCATGCCGGATGCAATTCGCCAGTATCGAGAAAATGCTGTCGTTGTCTAGGTTGTCTTCCGGCTGGTCGATGATAAGGGGCGTATTGTCCGTGTCCAGTTGTAGATAGAACACCAAAAGCAGTAGGCCCTTCTCCCCTGGCGACAGCTCGTCGAGGTTCTTGCTGCCCAACCTTAACTCATACGACGCTGAGAAATAGTCCAAGGAGTATAAAAAGTCGTAGAGATCTTTGGGATCGACTTGCTCTTCGAGCGAATAGGCGCCGTTGTCGTCGTTGCCCTTCATGATCTCTACGATCTTGGCGGCGAAAGCATCAATGGTCGAGAATTCATTCCAGTTCACGTCGTTCAGCAAGGTGCGCAAGACACCCTCGGGGTTCTTGCTGCCATGGAATGGACCGCGTCTTGACTTGTTGATTTTGCCGAGGAGCTTATCAGCAAATTCCCGATCGGGAACGAACGCCGCGTCTATCTGGACAGAAAAGTCCTCTGTGCGCACCTCACTTAGTTTCGTTTCAACACTCGACTTAACGTCAGTATAGAACTTCAGGATTTTCTTTTTGCTTGAAAATATCAGGTCCGCAAGCTCGGTTCGCGCCTTGCGCACTTCGTCAATCTTATCACCCACGTCTTCTTCGATGTACTTGATTTGCTGATCAAGCGCGTTAATGGTGTCTGGCGCGGGATCGCTGTCAGCTCCGGTGATCGCAAGTTTGAGTCCGTTCCAAGCGGCGAGCTTGTCCAGATACGTCTGATATCGCCGTTGTGGCGCGCTTAGGAGGGTACGCAATTCCTCAATCCAACTTGCATGCAAATCAATCGCGGCGCGAATGTCCGGCAGACTGGCAAGGGTCGTGAAGTCTGTTTCCTTGTTGATCTCGGTTGTCGTGCGGCCTTCGAGCAATGAGATATCGGCTCTTACCGAAGTAATCGCTGTGTCAACCGCTGTAATGTCAATCCGCGTGTGGATAATGGCATTGATGTCCAGCCCTAACCCTTTCGCAGTCTCGTTCAACGTCTGCGTGCTAGTCGTGATGGATGTGCTGAGGTTTGACAGGCCGTCCTTAAATGATATCAACCGTTGATGTCGGTTCTTCTTCTGAGAAATTTGTTCAACAACCTTGCCTTCGGCCGCTTTCAAGGCCTCTAGTGCGCCCGTCCTGTCCTCGATTATTTTTGCCTGTTGCTGGTGTTCGGGAGTCTGTGCGGCTGGCTTCGGCACTTCCGCCGGAGCGGCAGCTTCCAAGGCCCGGAGTTCCTCCTTCTTGGAAGCCAGCTGCGCCCGCAAGCCCTTCATAAAGTGTGGAGCGGACTTGCCCTCAAGCTCAACAATGTCATTGTTGAGCTGCCGGACACGAGCCTTCAAAGCACTCGTTTCATCCTTGCTTTGGAGGGTCTTAAGGTCCTGGAGTTCCTTGAAGGATGCCATCTCCATTTTCTCGGTCTCCTCAACATGCGAGAAGACGACATCCTCAATTTCCTTACGGAATTTGTCTATTTCGATCTCGTTAGTTAGTTGCTCGAAATAGTTCTGGGGTAGGTACCGGACCGTTTCGGGCCTCGTCGTGTCGACGCTCTCGGCAAGGTTCTTTTTCGACGACGTATTGCTGTGCCAGGTCGCCTCGGCCTCGAAATTCTCGGCATACCCTTTTTGCTTGAATTTCTTGTTACGGGGGGAGTCGCTTAGGAACCCGAAGTGCGATTCAAGCCTGCTTTCACCGAGGAGGCCCAGAATGTCGACCAGCGCACTTTTGCCGCTGCCCTTGTTTCCGATGATTGCTGTCAACTCAGGATTGAGAGGGATGTCGACGTTTTTGAACCAAATGCCCTTTTCGCCTTTGTAGCCAGGTTTTTGCCGGATGCCGAGGCGCGAAAGAATCTTTGTTGGCTGCTCAGCCTTGCGGCGCTCGACAGGAGGCTCATCACCGATGAACACTCTCGCTTCCGGCTCGTAGCAGATCTGGCTTAGACCGCGAAACGTGAGATCCGCCTTGATCCATGTCGCGGGAAAATTCGCAACATTACCTTCCAAACGCTCGATGTCTGCAAATGAATGGGCGTCACTGCCGGCCATGACCGGTTTAGGAATTGACCCGTCATAGCGGTTCGTTTTTAGGAAATACTCGCCGCTCTTGGCATCCCCGAAGAACGCGTGACATCCCTTGTCGATCTCCTCGGTAATCGCCATTTTCCGAGGAGAACCCTGGTCGGCACTTTTGACACCGTCGTTCTTGGCGGGGAAGACCAATAGATATGGCTTATGCTTTCCGAAGACAGTCTCGAGCGCTTCGACAACCGCGCGGAACCCCACTGACGCAGCTTCGAAATCGCTCAGTGTTACCAGGTCGGCACATGTAACCGGTGCCCCGGCGCTGTTGGTACGGCTGGTGACGAGTTGCGACAGGAATTTGGAGACTTTGTCGGCAGTACAGTGTTCCTCGTCATTATCGAAAATGACATGGAGATGTGGGCTTTTCCCCTCAGCGCTGATCGCTTCGGAGAGCCTTAGTTCGACGTTGACGAAAAAAACCTTCGACGACTCCGGGAATCGCTTCTTGTACCGGGCGATAAGCTCAAATGAACTGTCGCAACTGAAGTAATCCGTAATCCCAAAAGCTGCAGTTGGTGCGGCTTCTAAGAAGTCGATGTAGCGGTCCCAGACATCGTCGGTCGTTCCGCCGAATGCGTTCGACATCTTCGTACCTGGCGTATGGATGTGAAGGTCCCACCGCCTCCAGAGAGATCCAGGCTTTGCTCCCATTGTACCCCCGTCTCAGCAGCTACCATTGTCCGGCGAGCTCTCGGCCTCCAGCTCGCCCACCTTGCGCATCCGCTAATTCTAAAGCAGGGATTTCCAACATCGATCGACCTGCGATTCTCTTGCAATCCTCTACATGCCAACCGTAGAGTAAACAACGCCCTGTATTTACGCTTCCCGCTTGGGCCAGAGCCGTACCGGTTCAAACTGTCGATCGGAAAGCGCGCCGCGAGCAGGTTTTCCTGCTCCATCGCTTCGCCCTGCAGCTCCTGAGATTCCTGCAGGTCCTCGATCTGGCGCGCTGTCGCCGCGCGTTCCTTTCCTAACAGAGCCGCCACCTAGTCAGCTATCGCTACCGAAGCGGGTAGGAAATCGTCGGCTCAATCACAGGTACATTTCCACGTTCGTGAATACTCTTACTCGAATCGGATCGGCATAGGAGTGAGAACGTCAGTTGCCGAATTGTACTCACTTACCGCAATCGTACTCGGCAATATTCACCCGGTGTCTTGTAACTCGGCGTCTGCCGAGCGATTTCGGCATTCAGCCACGTGCGGACGGCAGCTTACAGGATTGGCGACGATGCCGACGAATGGCCGACTTGCTGAACATACCAGACATTCAGTAGCGGATAGGCCGCGCCTCGGTCGCCTCATTCCCTCCACATCGTAGAGCGGAGAACGGCCTGCATATGCTCTGCCAGGTCGAGCTCACCGCGCGCCTCGATCTCTAATAGATACCGAGCCTTGGCTAGGCGGTCCGCTTCCCCCACCGCAGGGTAGTCGCAGATGGCGAGCAGCGCCCTCTCCTCCTCCCGGCTGGCTCTGTCGGATTCGCTGCTACCACCGCCCATGTAATGCAGGGCTTCACCGAACGCAGCATAACCTATCTTGTGCGCCTCAATCAGCGCTCGCAAACTATCGGACGGCCCTCGGTCTCCACCTGCCGGCTCAGCACCGAGCGCCGTTGCCGCAACTGTCGAGGCGACGACTGCGCTGCCAGAGTGGAGGAGCAAGGCGCGGCGGTTGATCCTGGACGTGGCGAACTCTCCCATTTGCTTTGATGGCGATCAGGCCAGTGACCTAAAACCATCAGACCGTAACACGACACTTTGCGCATTCGTGTCAGCATGGAGCGCCCCTGGCGGCGGCAGCTAGCACGGCAGGCGGTGCGCAGCGCGGGCGGATGCCGGGCCCGACCAGCCCTCCGGTGGACGCTTGGATTTGGTGGCGGACGTATCGCTACCGGCGCGCTTTCCATCGGGACCGTGAAGCCTATGCATCAGCAGTGCGGCTGGGAGTGGCCAGCCGACAGGCCTGCGTTCGGCCGCCATCCTACGGCCGACGCAGGCGACGTCGGCACTCGGCGCAGCGGCGAAGATCGCTGCGGCAGCCGTGCCGACCGCCCATCGCGCGTCACCGCAAGGCAGGTCGACGAGGTGCTGACGTCGACCATCCACCAGTTCGTTATCTGCCGACGAGAGGCTATCTCAGCGGGTCGTCTCTGACCACGGCCCCTTCCCGGCCCCACCCTCCTCAAGCGCTGGCCGAGCCCTCGCACATTGCACTAAGCCACGGAAACAGCTTAGAATTCGCGATACTTGCAATGTGCAGTAAACGTGCACACATTGCGAAATCACCGTCTAACCCATTGAAAAACAACAACCCAACCGACGCGCAATGTGCCCCATTTTATCCTGCCATCGGTCTTCGGTCGTATTTCGTGCCCTCGCTCGACAGCACCAAACTTCGCTCTGGCTCGCGGCAATGCCCGGCTGCCCCTTGTTGCGCGAGAAACTGCGAGAGGAAGCAGATGCTTCTAAGCGTTCAGCTGATGCTCACCGAGAACGCCGCTTCAGCTGCAGCCGATCTGCAGCCGCCTTGACGATGTAAGCGCATTCCTGACGCTATCGAGGGCACGTTGGAATAGCCAGATTTGACCTCAGATGGCACTGGCCAGCCTGTCATATCGACACTGCGAAGGCGTGCCAAAAGCAGCCTCGTTGAACAAAATGGAGGTAAGGCGACGTGTGGCAGAACGACATTCTTGTGTTGCCTGACGATCTGATTGCGTTCGCATGGTCTGCACCGATGCGGGACTTGGCGGCGAAGCTCGAACTGTCCGACGTCGGGCTGAAGAAGCTGCTGACGCGATGTGGAGTTGCGTCGCCGCCGCAAGGCTATTGGAACAAAATACGTGCCGGAAAGAAGGTGCCAGCACTACCCAAGGCGCCACCGCGGCGCCCCGGTGAAATGGGCCGAGCAAGTGTCGACGCGCGCTTCAAAAAGGTCCTGTCGATTGCAGCCCCTCTCGCATCCAATGGGCCATTTGCATCCGCTCTGTTTCCAGAAGACCTCGACGAACTCCACGCACAAGAGTTGAAGGCGATTGGCAAAGTTTTTGTCCCGCAGACGTTGGACAGGCCCCACAAAGGGCTCTTTCAAATACTCAAGCAGGAGCAGCGCCGCCGCGATAAAAATGCAGAACGCGAGTGGACCTTTGACGAACCCAGGTTCGACAAACCAATAGGCAAGCGACGACTGAGAATCTTAAATGCATTGTTCTTGGCGCTCAGCAAGAGGGGCCACGACGGTGGTGCCTACGAGCGCGATGGAGAAATTCACGCGGGAGCCGCCATCGGCGACACACATGTTGGTTTGGACATTGGAATAGTCGGTAGCCACCGCACCGTGCGTCAGCACGGGTACCTGCGGCCGGCGCCGGACTTGCCAGGATCAACGCCGCTTGCCGTGCGGATCGATCCGGGGTTCGACCGCAAGAGTACAGTTTCTTGGCAGGACGGCGGTGACGCCAAGCTTGAGTCAAAGATCGCTGAGATCGCGGCTGCAATCATCGTGGCTGGCGAGAGAAAATTTCGCCTTAGCCTGCGGGAAGCCGAAGAGCGTGCAGAGCGGGAGCGGGTTGAAAAGCAGAAACAGCGCCAGGAATGGCTGGTTCAACTCAACCAAAAGCGCCTGCAAAATCTGCGGAACAGCGGCGAGCTTCTACGTCAAGCCGAAGACATTCGCGCGCTTGTTGAGCGCGTCCGTCGCTCGATCGATGAAGGTTCGGCTGATATCGATCCCTCGGTGCTGGAAGCTTGGCAACGTTGGGCACTCCCAGAGGCTGAGAGGATCGATCCAGTGCGGTCTGGCCAAATTTTGACGCACCTCAACGAGCCGTCGCTATAGTAGCTTGGCCGAAGTCTGACCGACAAGTCTGCTGCGGGTAAACATCGCCGGAAGCGAAATGGAGTGGCGAAGTGGAAAGACGCGGAACGCGATGGATGCTACTTCACGAAGTTCGTACCTTGGCATTTTCAGATCGCTCAAATGACGATCGAAGACCGCAAATATCCCGGTGAGCTTGTTCCCCCCGCAGCAGCTTCAGGAGTTGCAGGAAGAATATCGCAAGGCAGCAAACTTGCTCCTCCAACAAGGCCGACGCGGCAAACCTTTGACACGCGCGCCCATCAGACTGCCGGCAAGCCAAGCGATCGAACGCTATCTGACCGCGCTGTTGCTACACTATGGGCGGTGATTTTACGACGTGCCATTGTGCTCTCCGAGCCAAAACTTGTTGCGCCTCAGAGGTTAGCTGCGCCGCCCGCCTCGCCGCTGGCGACAGCCCGCGCGAAGTGGCTGCCGTATTCGGCGTCAGCGAGAGCATGATCGGCAGGATTAGCCGCCCAATGCCTTGAACAGAAACGCGGTGACGCCAAGCCCAAAGGTCGTCACCAACACATTCTGGAGGGATGCCAGCAAGGGGCTAGGTGTTTAGTCCCGGCATTTGATGGGTAGGATTGAATCGGAACCGTTCAGGCTCTTTTGCCCAGATTTTGCAGATGAACTCGTGGGGTGTGAGGCCCTTGAGGGTCTTAAGCCGGCGCGCGAAATTGTAAGCTAAGATGAAGTCGGCGAGATGCCGGCGCAGTTGATCGTGATCGTCATAGTGGAAGCGCTTGACGGTGGCGTCCTTGATGGTCCGATTCATCCGCTCGACCTGGCCGTTCGTCCAGGGATGGTTGATCTTTGTGAGCCGGTGCTCGATGCCATGTTCGTCGCAGATGCCGTCGAAGATGTGCTGAAGGGCATGCCGGTCGCAGGTCCGGTTGGTGAACTGAATGCCGTTGTCGGTCAGAATGGTATGGATGGCATAGGGCACGGTCGCGATCAGGTTGCGAAGGAATTGGGCCACCGCCATCTTGCCCGCCGTCGGGTGCAATTCCGCATAGGCGAATTTCGATGTCCGATCGATGGCCACGAAAAGGCGCAGCTTGCCCTCGGCGGTCTGCACCTCGGCGAGGTCGATATGGAAATAGCCGAGCGGATAGGCGTTGAACTTCTTCCTGGCCGGCTTGTCGGCGTCCCGCGGCAGCCGCGAAATGCCATGGCGCTGAAGGCAGCGATGCAACGACGAGCGCGTCAGATGCGGGATCGAGGGCTGTAGGGCATAGAGGCAATCATCCAGCGCCAGCAACGTGTGCTTGCGAAAGGCGACGATCACCGCTTCCTCTTCGAGCGACAGCACCGTCGATCTTGGTTTCTTCGGGCCGGTGGGAAGATCGGCGGTCGAGGTCCGGTTCCTCCACTTTCTAACGGTCTTCTGATCGATGCCGTAGCGCTTGGCCAGCGCTCTCAGGCTCTCTTGACTATGCTGTATCGCTCGACGGACTGCCTCTGTCGTCGTGGCGCGGCGGTGTAGAACCTGTCCCATAGCGCATCCTTTGATTCGGACGGCAATGATGCGCCATTAAAGTCCGGGATCAAACAGCTAGGGTCCGCGGTGGGGCCGAACATCGCGATCGCGATGGCAGCCACGCCGCAAACATCGTTAACGCGACACATGCGAGGATAAGTTTCGGATTTTCGTTCATCAGACTCCTCTTTCTGGTCGGAGAAGCCTGATCGAGCAGGAACTTTCCCCGACCGCTTTTTAACGGTCGTTCGAAGTTCCTGGTCGCTCCCCTGTCGGCCATAATGCCGGTCAATCAACCGGTCCAATCATAGCGCCAGAAATGGGTCTAGAGTGATAGGGTAGTCTCGCCGCATTGCCTCGACGGGGGAAGTGGGAAACACGGTGCGGGCAGAACCCGAAACTCGAATCTAGGAACGGCCATGTCGATTCGCAAGCCTGAAAAATCAACTCAACATCTTCGTCAGCAGTTCAGTCAGCTTCGGATCAACCTGGCCGTCCCGGTACACATCATTGCCCGCGATTTTCCGGTTCGGCAGGTCAATGATGAGGTGGACGCCTAGGCGATAACCGTAATGGTAATCGGGGTCCGGACTCTTCTGGAGTGTCAGTAGCGACAGCTTCTTGAGGTCTTTTTCGTAATCTTTGCTGCCACCGACCCGCTTGGCCTCAATGACGAGGATATTTTCCTCTTCTGTATGTGGCGTGTGGACGATTATGTCAGGACGAACCTGCATGATATCCCACTTACCGAAATCATCCTGAAACCTGACCTTCTTCAATTTGTCTTCGCGGCTGGTCCACTCCGCGCTAACCCACAGACCGTCGAAATGGGGCACCATTTTCATCGCTAGGTATGGCGTAATTGAAAATTCTTGCGGCGCCGCCTTCGCCAAGGCGTCATCGGCGACCATCTCTCTCACCGCTCTCGAAAAGCGGTCAAGAATAGCTCCGTCCGGCATCTTCTCGTCAGCTTTCATTTTTTCCATTTGCTGCCCCTTGCGCGCCTCTTGAAGAGCGTGTGCGGCGGGATTATTTCATATACCGGATTTGGCGAATTCAATCGCGGACTGCCGCGAGCGAACCGTTGGTGTGACGTGAACCTGAACGAAGCAAAACCTGAGCTGAAAATCGAAAACGCTCTAGTCTAATTGAACCGAAGCAAAAATCGAAACCGATCCTGAATCAAAACCGAAGCTGAATCAAAACCGACCCTAACCAGATGAGATTTCAAACCGAACAGAGATAATCGGTCGCGGACCAGCGGTGCACACGCCCCTCGACCAGACTTCGAAGTTGTCAAATCCCCCTTCAACAGAGGGTTTTGTCGGTACCTTCAGAACCCGGACAGGACAAACAATGTTCAAGATCCGGTTTTCGGTCGAAGTCCATGTTTCTGAGCGCGCCATCCAGACGGTCCTGTACCTTCTGGTCGTTCTGATCCGGTGGCACTTCGGGCACTAACAGACTGGAGCGAGATGCCTCACAACGGCATCTCGTTTCTGTTTATAGCGTTCAGTCGACGGATCGCACCAAGCCACACAGCGATAATCGCTATCACTGTTCAGACCACCACGATGCGATCACGCATTCCTTGTCATTCCTATCTCATCCGAGGGAATCAAGGTCCCGTCATCGGCTTATAGACTGAGGTCTGCGCGCTCCGAGACCGGCTTAGCAATCTCTGCCATGCGGCGCCTGTTAATCCTCTCCAGAAAGGTTTCTTCGCGAAGCTTGCCCATGTGCTTCTGGACGAATCTTAGAGCAGCGCCGTTGCTGCCATAGACGTAGTCGGTAGCGTTGTTCACGACGTATTTGTTGACGGTCATCACGAAATCCGATGGCTGTTTTTCGACCAAACGGCGCCTGAACTCTTCCGTCTTGGTGGCGACAAAAACGCGGTGCGGGCCTATGGGTAGAATTATGTGCGACTTCGGACCGTTCATCCCGACCGACGCAATCAGGGGACGATCCGAGGCGAGAAATTCTCTGGCGCCATCGATGTTGTGCACTGTCCACTGTAGCTGCCCGATCGCCCTGATCGCAGTCTCGACCTGCATCATACCACTGAGCGCTACCATGGCAGCCCTCTCGTGGAATGTTGGCCCGAGCAGCTTTTGGTAGTCCTCCGCCGTCTGGGGGTTGCCCTTTATGCCGGACCTCTTGAAGGCGGCTTGCAGGCTAGGGAGATCTGAGAACCAGTCGTATTTGACGTAGTGCTTGAGCCGCTTGATATCGGCCGGCATGCGCATCATCAACGAGAGAAGAAACTTGATCCACGCAACCATTTCTTTCTGAGTTGCGTCTGTATCAAACCTACCCTTCATCAGCCGCCGCATGGCAGCAGAAGCTTCTGTGTCGACTGGACGAGTGAACTCGGTCTCGAACAAGTTTGCAACGTTTTCAGGTAACCCCTCCACTGCATAGAGGCGGTTGATGTAGCCAACAGCACTCGGATGCCGGCGCAAGGGTTTTATCCGCTCGCCGTTCGGATTCGGTCTGCTGAACTGGACAAGCCGCCCGTCAGCGCCAGCCCATTCCTTCAGGTAGAAGACCGGAAGGAAGTGGTGCTTGTTGGGCTCGTTCTGTTTGAACTCCTTTATCATGAAGCGTATTGCACTTTGTAGAGCGCGGCGAAGTGCGCATTGGGGGCGAAACAGTAGTCAATAATCATCCCGATCACGGTCGGCCTGGTCCAGAGTGAGCCGCAGCGCCTACAAAGGGTGGCGGGAAGGGGCAAAAGCAAACTCTCACACTCCTGACACTCCTGACACCAGGCGCCATTGCAGATTCCCCATTCGTTCTCTATCTCTTGATACGCCAGGAGGGGACAGGACGATGGCTGAGCCCATAGATTTCGATAACTTGCCAGAAGACCCGCAACAGGCGTTTGTGGTGCTTGTCGGCTTGTTTGACGAGCAGCTTGCCGACGACATTCGCGGCAACGAGGAAGGAGACACCCGGCTGGCCCTAATCAGCCATATGAACAAGATTACTGGCGCAGCCAGAGCCCTCCACATAGGTGCCTTGTCAAATTGGGAACTGCCTGACCACGACGATGCTTACGACGCCCACCACAGCTTTGACCTAGCCACCAAAAACATCGTCCTCCAGTTCCAAATTCAGAAAGCGCGCATTGGAGTTATCTATTCGGTCGAGCTGGACCCCGCCACCAAAGCCCGCATCCATAACCTGGTCAACGAAATACGACAGTTGATCCAAGCCGCCGATCTCGACGAGCGAAAAAAGAATTCTCTCTTTTCCAAGCTTAATGCCTTCGACGCAGACGTTGACCGTGCCCGCACGCGCTTCGACAACGGAATGCTGATGGGTATCTCGATCGCGAACCTCATCAACAAGGGCGCAGATGCATTGAAGCCGGCCAACGAGCTGTTGAGGCGCATTAACGAGCTCCTTGGCGGCGCCAAAAGTAAAGAAGCCGACCCAGAGCGGCTACCGTCGCGGGATGATGTCAAGCACATAGAGAAACCGAAGAAACAAATCCGGGACTTCGGGCGCGGAAGCCGTGAGCTGGATGACAAAATTCCATTTTGAAGGATTTTTGAATCCCGCCAGCCGTAGACTCCGCCTCGACCATAATCGGTGGGGTCACCGAAATGATCGTAAAAGGCGACCATGGACGACCGGCAATACGCTTTCTTCGGCACCGCGAGCCCCTCACTCATGGTCCCCGTGAGCCAGTCGCAATTCGGCCGGCTAATCCGCATGGCAACCTATCCCGATCAGCCGCCGGTGGAACTCAGGGGGACAGATGAAATCGGCGTCCAATCGTAAGGCGCTTCGCAAACTTAGCGCGAAGATCCTCACCCCGCCCGAAATCGAGGCCATACTGGACGATCTCCGCAGAGAGTCGGATCTAGCCGTGGCCGTCACGGGCACGGCCCTTGCAGAAGCGGCGCTGGAACGGCTGCTGCAGAGCAAGCTGCATTTCCGGGATGCGGAGTTTCAAAACCAGCTCTTTCAGAACCGGGGTCCGCTGGCCGATTTCAACGGCAAAATCCTCGTCGCCCAGGCCTTCGGGATCATTACTTCACCCATCGCCGAGGAATTCCGCAAGAGCCATCAGGAACGTGTTTGCGCATTCGAAAATCCCACTCACGTTTGCCCATGAGGCGATCGAGAGGGAGATCATGTCGCTGCGCATGGGCACAGCCATCCGAGAGCGTCACAAAAAGGCGCCTGTGTCTATTCCAGAGCTTGGGGTCAAAAAATTCACAGACGGCATGACAAGCCGGAGCTGGTTTATCCTGACCATCCAGATTAATGCTGATCGTGCTGGACGAGTTGGCCAACAGCCCTCTTCCCGCTGATAAGGCTCTCGCCGCGGTTTTGGCTGAGTAATTAGGGTTCCCGTTATTTACCCACAACCTGTCCGGCACGCGCCACCTTTGGAGAGCCCGCGTTCCGGCCAGATGTGGACAAACGCAAAGAAACCCGGCGATGCCGACGTCCCTGAATTGGTGTGGGGGACGGAATCGAACCGTCCTGCGGCCCTTCCGGCTACACCCTGGGAATCCTTCCATCATCTTGTTGATGGCGTGGTTGCTCACTACCCAGGCCCCACAGAACCGCGAGAGCTTCCATACCAGTCTTGAACGTAGCCTTCATGAATGCCTCCATGTCCCGATTGAGGTTGAGAAACCAGTCAATGCAGAGCCAGGTAGCAAACAACCACGCACCAACATCTCCGATGGTGACACCCAAGGTGACGAGCGCCGAACCCTGAATTCGCCCTGACCATATAGACGTTTATGATGCACGATAAAAGGGTGCCCGCCACGAGCGGCCGGCGGCGTCCGCTCGCACTGAATGCCCAGAACGCCAAGAACCGCCCCGATGGTCCGGCTCGACGATCATGTTGATTATCAGCCTTTATTGAATGTCGAAAAGCCCCTAAGTCATCATGCATTCGATTCAGGTGGGGTGCCTATTTGATGACAAAACATAACTTGGCGATCTCATCACGCGACCTGCGATCATTACGAAGCGCTGCGGTTATCTTGTCATACTGTGTGGCCATCACGCTGCTCCTAGGCCCGGGCCCGCGTCTGCAGGGGTTCTTGATAAGCACTCTAAATGGCGACTCCGCCTCGATATACGAGGCAGCTTACGCAGACCAGATAGTGCCATTCTTATCATTGGGCCAATGGCTGATCGAAGCCTATCAACCTAGCCTTCTGATTATCGCATTCGCAGTATCTGTCTCATCGCTCACCGCGCAAACCCCAAAACGAATGCTCGGACGAGCAACCGCTATTGGGTTTATTGCACTGACGATCAACGACATTATCCAAAGTGGCTTTGACTTTTCGGCATTCGCCGAATCGACTTTTGCAAATTTTGTAGGAGCGCTTTTTTTAGCATGCGCGATTGTCTCCTGGACGCAAATCGCAGAGTGGACGATCCATCATCTGCAAGTAGAAAAGCCCCACATTCTTGCTGCTCTTTGCATCCAGGTCTGCGCCCTCGGCTTGGCGTCCAACGCAATCATTTTCTACGCTGCAGATTTTTTCTATAGACCTCTCCCAGTCCAGATTGACGCGTATTTGGATGCGCCACTGAATGGGGGATTAGCAACTAATCAATCGAAATTCGAAGCAAGTGAAAAGCCCTTTGCTTTGTTTCCCTATAGCTTCGACGCTTCGCGCTTGAGCTGGTACAATCCTGACGGCGGTCTTAGCGCATCATGGCATGCCACCAACAAAAATGCGAAATTCGATCTCAAGATCGATATCCTATCGGGATGTGCAGAAAGCGAGTGGATCCCTGATCCCGAAGCTGAAAAGTCTAGCTTCCGCGTCGACGACGTTAGAAGGATGTCGATTTCGTTCGACGGTGGTGCTTCTGATATTTGGATACTTGAAGGTGACCGAAGCCCGTCGACATTATCACTCACGACAGATTTGGTCAGCTCATTTGGGCTGGAGGCTGGGACCAAGCCAGGATTGAAAAACGTTTGGCAGTTCATAGGAGATAGATCGAGACTGTCCTTTGGGGCGGGTAGTAGGGCGCTATCTTTCTACGCTGGTCGATCGTTTCTAGAGCCGCACGACGAATCGGAGGTCATCGAGCTTGGGCGGCGGAAACTTCACGTCGAGATCGACGGAACCCCTTACCAAATCAACATCGCTACACCTCCAGCTAAGGTCGGAGACCGGGTTACATGCAAGTTCATCGGTAGCCGCAGTGCATTCCAAACCGGTGCACTTACGCTACCAAAATCCGCCCTCAACATAGGGGTGAGAGTTACCATCACAATGCGGCCCACGGAGTTGGTTTCACGACAAGATAGCGAACTGAACCTGGCCGGCGATTCCGGATGGGTCAAAGTGGATGATATCAATGATCGTGACATTCAAGATATGCCGGACGGCGTCGCCAGCTTCATTGAAGCCGAGGGCAATTTTTCGATAGATGTCGATGGAAAGCCGCAAGACGTCCGACCTACTGACCGATACCGGGCCGTCGGATGGTTTCGCGCTGGTGGCACTGACGACGGAAAATTTCGAGTTTTGGGCACTGCGAAATCGCTTACAAAAAATGAGCGGCGGCTCAATCCGACAAAGTTCGAAAGCACGAAGCTCGTCGAGCAGTTGACAGTGCTTGCTCCGTTCTGGCTGGTGTTTCTAGGCTCGCTGCTTGTGCCCCTTCAGACAGCATTTCGCGACGACAAGGCGTTCAAATGGGTGCCAAGAATAGTCCGGCATTAAGCTTTTCAATGGCAACGGCGTGCAACAAAATCAACCACCTACTTTCAAAGTCACAATCGATTTGTTCGGCTCCCTGCCCAGTCTGTTGAAAATAGTGACGTCGTGTACGAGGCGGAGGCGCGGCACCATCCCCAGAGATTACGTAGGCTGGACAAGAACCTGCATTTTGTTCTTTGTCGCGAGGGCGGGCGCCAGTATTTTTTGCTGATGAGAATCGCATCGCTAGACCGTCGGGTCCTTGCTAGTAGCGTGTCAGAAACGAGCGAGTGCCCCCTGAGCTCGCTGCGCGACCAATCATTCGTCGTTCTGCTCGGTGAGCCTGGCCTCGGCAAGTCCACGGCGCTGCGTTATGAGGCCACCGCCGAGGGTGGCGAGGTCTTCACATGTCAAGATGCGATGAACGGCGCTCCGCTGCCCGTTGGCGAGACGATCTATCTTGATGCATTGGACGAATATCGCACGGGCGAGAACGGCAAGGACAAGCTCCTGCTACTCGCCAATACCCTGTTGGCAAACAAGAACCGTCGTTGGCGTCTCACCTGCCGGGCAGAGGACTGGCGCGAGGCTGCTGATCTCGGAGCCATGCGACGGGCGGCCAACAATGGCGCGATCACCGTCGCGCGCCTTCTGCCTTTGGACGAAGGCGAAGCCCGGGCCGTGCTGACGGCGCTTGGGGCCGGCGATCCGAGATCGTTCGTGGTTGAGGCACGCGATCGCGGCGCAGAAGCTTTTCTCGAGAGCCCTTTGAGTCTCCGCTTGCTTCATTCGGTGGTCGCTGCCGAGGGTATATGGCCAAGCAGTCGTTTTGAGCTGTTCGAAAAAGCCATCTGGGCGCTGGCCCACGAACACGATCCCGAACGGGCAACAGATCCTAGGCCGAGCGTCGAAGCAATCATCGAAGCCGCTTCAGGACTATGCTTCTACGCCCTTACTTCGGGCGCCAAGGCGTTCTGGCGCTCAAATGCGCCGCCGCCCCATTCGGGCGGGGCTAATGAGTATTTGACCACTAATGCGCTCAATCTGGAGCCTACGCTGGTGGATGCCACGCTGGACACGGCGTTGTTTCGTGGCGAAGGTCATATCTTCGAGGCTTTCCATCGCACCGTAGCGGAATTTCTCGCCGCACGCTTCCTGGCCACGATCGTGACGGGCGCGGGAAACAATCCGACGTTCCCATTGCGGCGCGCAATCGCGCTCATCACCGGCCCTGACCACCGGGCACCAAGCGAACTTCGCGGACTATATGCCTGGTTTGCAGCCCATCTTCACAGGCGGGGAGACGGACCGGGCGCGCTCCGTCTCATTGATCGCGATGCCGCCACCGTACTGGCTTATGGCGATGCCGCTGCTTTCGACACTTCGGGACGAAAAGCGATTCTTTTCAATCTTGATCGTGACGATCCCTATTTCCTTTCCTCGCAGGGGGAAGCGACAGTGCTCGGTGGTCTTGCCGGCCAGGATCTGGCCGAGGATTTTGCAGCGATCTTGGATACGGACGTGCGTAGTCACCTTCAGATCACGGTCTTGCAGGCTCTCTCGGAAGGGCCTGTGGTCCAGGACATTCAAAGCAAACTTCATGCGATCGTGCTCGACGCCAGTCGGCCATTATGGCTGCGGGAACGCGCCTCGGAAGTAATCGTCCGAGCCAGCGAGGATCAAGCCGCCGCACGTCGGACCTTGATCGTTGAACTGGAACGTCAGCCCGCCGCAGCCAGCCAGGTGGTGCTAAGGTCGAGGCTTCTAGCAGGTATGCCGGCAGACGCGATAGATTCCTCCGAGGTCCGCAAACTTCTCGCCGACTTCAGCGAACTTCCCGCACCATCGGACGATGATGAAGTTGAAGACCGCGGAGCGTTGACCGCGCTGGCTTATGCCCTGCGTCGCTCGGCTCCCGAGGACCTTTTTGATGTACCGATTTCGCAGGGGGCGACGAGCGCGCTGCGGCAGAAATCACAAATCCGCTCTTTTATCGATCTGGCGCTGGCCTCCGCGATCGAACGGTCTCCAGATGTCGGGGCCGACCGCCTGTGGACCTGGATAAACAATGCCCGAGAGCACGTGTGGGACATGCTGGAAAGCACCGTGGTCGAGGCGATGCAGAAGTGGGTGGACCATGACCCGCACCGGAGAGAACTCGACTTCGTTCTCGCCATGTCGCGAACCGCCGACCCCATTGACGGACCTTGGGTTGTTGTGAACCACTACATCTCGACCATGCGCCGCCTTCCTTCAGAGGCCCTGGTCGAGGGGCTTTTTGCGCTGGCGCGGACCGAGGCGAAAGGGTCAGGGCGCAGGCGACTGTTTGAGATTGCCGCATACGCTGCGCGCGGAGAGGCGCATTGGCCGACGTGGCGCGAGAAGGTCGTCGCCATTCTCAAAGAGGAAGGTGGCTACGCAGGGTTCATAAAGTCGCTTCTCTCCGACCGAACGCCAAGTGGAAGAAGCAGGAGGCGCAACGACAGGCCCAACTGAAAACCAAGACTGAAGCCTCACGAAAGAACAATATCGCTGCCTTGACCCCGAAGCTCGCCGCGATTGCCAGCGGCGTCGCGAGCGAGTTCAGTGCTTTGAAGTGGGCGGCCGATCACTACCGCAATGCGCGGATATCAAAGAAGTACAACCCTCTCGCCAAGGTCACGACATACACCAACGATGAGATTGCAGCCGCCATTGCAGAAGGGTTCGTCCAGTTCGCGATCCACACCGACATCAAAGTCGATGCCGAGAGCCTCGGCCGGGCCGAGGCAACGAACGGGGCCTATCCACAGGAGTGGGTCGTAGCCGCTGGTCTGCATCAAGGCCTGTTGCATGGGCGACAGGCCGAGCTTGCTGCGGCCCCTTTGATCTGCCCGCTCGTCGGACTGCGACAGAACTATTTCAGCGGCGAGGATGGGCCGTCGCTTGCCACCTGGGGGGTTCAACGTCTCGCGCAAGATCGGGAGCACGGTGTCAGCCAAATGTTGCGGTACTGGAACGCCGCCCTCGACGCTGGAGATGACGATCTGGACGGCCTTCACCACCTGATGAGCGCCAAAGAACATGAGCTGGTCGCGGGCTGCCTTCAGGAGCTGCTGAGGAGTCGACCAGTCCTGCCGATGCCCGCGTTACGGCAGGCGCTGGTCGCCGGCGCATCGGTACTCAGTTCCGAAGATTTGGTCCGCTTCGCCGCATCAGCCTTGCAACGATCCGATCTCGGCCATGAACAGCGAGAGATCTGGAGTTTTGTCGGGCTGGCTCTTGATACGACAACTGTCTCCGCTGAACTCTCTGCCGAGGAAGCCCAGGGCGTGTTGTTGAGGCCAAACGGGGGTCTGGCTGAGGCATTCTACGAACGATCGCCGCAACCCGACGTACTGGATCGCTTCCGGATTGCGGTTCTTGGAAATGCATATGAAGCCGACGACGATGATTGGCGCCACTCTAACACGGTCAGCGGTATCGTCAGGGCTGCGATCCGCCGACTGAGCGCGTCCAAGAACTCCGATGCTGGCGATGTCCTCAGATTGCTTGCGTCAGACGTTCATCCAAGTTGGAGGCCGCAGCTCGCCCACGCGGCCGCCGAACATGCGAGAATGATGCGAGATGACCTTTATGTCGAGCCACCAGTGGGCGACCTCATCGCAGCCTTAGCGGGCGGCGCTCCAGCTAGCCCGGCCGATCTTGCGGCGGTGGTTCTCGAAGAGATCGATCGATACAGGGCGACGCTGCGGACCGGCAGTGAAACACCGTGGAAGCGGTTCTGGAACACGGATAAGAACGGGGCCGCGATCACGCCACAGATTGAGAACGAGGACCGCGATCGGCTTCTTGAACTGCTGCGGGTTCGCCTCGAAAGATATGGAATCGTAACCAGCCTTTCTGAAGCGCGGCGTGGCGAGAATACCAGGGCGGACGTGCTGATCCTAAGCCATGCCGGCAAGAACCTGCCGATCGAGGCGAAACGTCACTACAATAGGGAGCTGTGGTCGGCGCCGTTGGAACAACTCGCCGGCTACGCCGCTGATTCGGGCGCCGATGCATTCGGAGTGTATCTGGTCTTTTGGTTCGGCACCGAGTTCCCGCTTCCCGGTCGCAGCGATGGGCAAGCACTTCCATCGGGCGCTGAGGCACTAGAGACGATACTTCGAAACGATATTCCGCCTCGGTTGCAGGACAAGATGGCGATCATCGTGCTGGACGTTTCTCGTCCAGCGCGAGGATCGCGGCTCAGGCCCGGCGCGATCAGAAAGCCTGATTGAGCACGCATTCTGCCTTGGCACTCACCTCTCGGCGAACGGCCCTATTCAGGACTTTCCATCGCAAAACGCAAAAACCGCCCCGGTTAGACGGGACGGTTATTGATTTATGATAAAATTGGTTGCGGGGACACGATTTAAGGCAAACCGCCGTATAACTTGCAAAGGAATCGGGTTAGCAAACGAATTCTGTGGCCGCACTGTATTGGCGGTATCCCTCTACCAACTCGAACCCTCGATGAGCATCTCGATCAAGTTTGCACCACAGCTGGTTCAGCCGCTCCAACGTCCTTCATAAGCCCGCGCAATTCGGCTGGAGGCGCAAGGCAGAAGCTTCGAAAAGCTTCCAAGAACCCCAGTCGGTGGCCAGTTTTAGAACTGTCTGATATCCGCTTTGGGGCCGGGAGTGGAATGGCGGCTTATGGAGAATAGCGTCGAGAAAGCGTACCGCGTATGTGTACCCTCATAAAGGGGTTGAACGGCTCTAGCTATTGATGAGCCAAAAATGCGGAGGTATCGGCAGTCGATAATGCCGACAAGCCGCCATAAACAACACACTCAACCCAGATTTCACGGCGCTTATTTCGTTAATGTCCGTGCAGTTCTCCATGGCCAAGTTGAGGGTTTCAGCGACGTCTTCGAAGCCTCTCTGAGGCGACAAATCGGTGACACACACGCCGTGATCGGTCTCTCCCCGCCATATTTGTGCATCTGTCTCTGCGTCAGGGAGCCACGCCTGGTGTGTACAGTTTGGTAGAAATCTCGCGAGGCGCTCTTTGAATTTCACTTTCTCATCATCGCTTGCTGCTACATGCTCAAGCCAAACGAAGAGATAGGGGTACAAGACGCTCCCACTGCACGCTTCCGCGCGATAGGAAGCGTCAGCGCTCACGGGATGATTAAGAAGGTCCACATAATCGCGGAAGCAAGTCGGGTAATGTGAGTTGATACTCAACGCCAATGTAGTTTGATGGGCGACTGATTTCAGCCAAGGCACGAATTGCAGGGTCGAGCCCGTCATTTGCGCAAGGTACATGACCAACGCAATTTCGATCATGTGGTCGTCTTTGAAGGGCGAATTAAGTGTTGGGTTGGAATTAATTAGGTGGACCATCGTGTCCAAGACAAGGCCGGTACTTTCTGTTAGCGCCCTCGCAAACTCCGCGTCTTCGTCCGTAAAGTTCTGAGCCAGTGAGGCTGTCCAGCACCCCCGAATGGCCAGGCGGCCAAGGAGCTCGAATAACGCCAGATTGACATCCACCGCCTCGCGTGACCGAACCGACGTTGAAAGGGCATGAAGCCGCTTGCTATGTTCGAATGCAGTCTTAGCCAGATACCGTTCGGAACATGCCAGGTAGAGCTTGATAAATTGATCGAGTAGGACTTCTAATGCCCGATCATGCTGGATTGGTCGGCGTCTTGGCGGCTGAGTGCGTACTACATTCCAGCACAGCATAACGCCCAACTCAGAGACCGTGTAGATACTCTCCAGATTGCCTGCTTCGATAGCCCAGGTGGTTACTGCATTTAGGCAGATATAGGCTTGCCTCAGGCGAAGAAGCTGGATGTTTGGCGCTAGCTCCTCCTCAACCAACAGATTGTGTAGAAATGCACGAGAATACTCGTAGCAAGCACTCGGCTCATTCACCATCGCGACCGCCTTTTGGAAGCTTCGCCGGGGCGCTTCATCCAACAATTCGCGCGCGAGCAAGCTACGCATCATGAGATCCGCCAAGCGGTCTCCATTCCATTCCTGATACTTGACCTTGTCCGTTTCGTTTTGAGTTGAATAACCGGCCCAGTTCATGAGAACGGTTTCATCTAGCTCACCGCCGCAACACAGAATTATTCGGACCGGAAGTCCTGCATGTTCGGCCGCCACATTTGCGCGCAGGTAAACGTCGCGAATCTCGTTCAACTCAGGGCGCACCGCCTGTACCCCGTCATCCCAATCGCGCCTTGTGATATTCCCTGCCTTTATGCAGAAGAGGTATAAGAAACGCTCTTCATCCTCGCCTTTGATTTTGCCCACTGCTGCAATGTCCACGCCGTTCTGGCGCGTGCCGATCATCGGCGTGTTCAGCACCCGTAGGCCGATCTCTGCGAGCAGGTTTGGGAGTACAGATTTGTCTAAGTCCCCCCGCTCCTTAAGCGATGCGAGGTACTCCTTGAGGATGATTTTCATGCTGACCGCCGCTTCATCGCGCGGAAAAATGTGAGCCTCGCATTGAATCCAACAGGGTCGATGACCATCAGCCGGGGTAATTCGACGCTGTGTGAAATCTCGGAGAGCGCGGAAATGTTCGGATGCTTCTTCCCTTCCGCGCCATGAATAATCGAAAAGCTCTTTCGCCCATATAGCAGCGTATGATGTGTCACCAGACTGGCAAAGATTGACCTTTCATGAGCTAGTTTCTGAATGTCTCGATTACGATCCCGATCTTTCATCGCAACTGCGCGCCGGTGCTCAATCGATGGAAGTAGTTCAACTAAGTCCCGGGCCGTCTCAAGACCCGCAATATGCGTGTCATGTTTAGAAAGCAGCCTCTTTGCGCAACTCGAAATGCGCTTGGAAGCATTTGAACACTGCTTCTCAAGGAAGTCCCGAAAATCCCCACCGTAGCTCAAGAGCAATGGATCAAACAAAAGCTTTTCAGCCGCCGATTGCGCTTGCGGCTGCCCATACTTGACGATGCTCAAGAGAATTGCAGCTGCCGCCACCTCATGGTGCCACAGGAAACCAACGCACTTTTGCGCTATGAAAATCTGGTCGTTGGCATGAGGTGGCAGATGCTGTTTCTGTATCCAAACGTCAGCCCCTTTGGGACCTCCGCTCAGCAGATCCACCAGAAACGAGCACAGACCAAACTCCCCTCCATTAAGCCATGCTGCAAAGAGATAAGAGGCATGTTGCGGGCTGCTCAAGGCCCAGCTAGCGAAGGAATGGTAATCCCGCTTATCGGCCTTCTTATCCAGACCAGGAATTAACGCAGCGAAAACGGGAGCAACCCGCTTGAAATCCCAACGGTCATCATTCTTTTTGATGGCATGGTCTAGATTGCTGAGTGTCGCGCCGCTGTTTGACGGCAACGTCTCAAGCATGCCAAGCACCTGATCGATATTATCTTTCGGCAAGGCGCGTTCGTAATAAAACAACATTGCAGAAAGGAGGCTCAGCTCATTGGCGCCCCCTTTCTTCCCGATGGTTTCGATGAATTCCCGCTGTCGATAGGGTTTCGAAGGCCCCAACTTCTCCCAGAGCCTAAAAGCGGCCTCCATGGCCGCAGCCCGTACGTCGGGATCTGTTTCGCGTTCGACGAAGCCAAACGCATCATCCACGCCCTTTTTTATGTCACTCACGGACACTATTTCTATTCGGCCAAGTGCTCGCAGCCCAATTGCGCTCACGGAGTTATTGGTGTTCCGGATAAGATCAAAGGCCAGCGCCGCACCACCAACGCCTGCAACCACGAAAACCCCGTGCGCCAAGCAAAGATCGTCCAATCCCTTGATGCCATCAATGATCTTGCCAGCCTCCTCTGGATGATTTTTGGACCAGATGCCGAGCGAAAGGTTTGGCATGCCCGCCGCACCATCCGATCCCGCCTTGTTAACCAACATATGTACAAGAGCTAAAACCTCGCGATGCGAGCAGTTGAGGTGTGGAATAGCCTCATTCAGCGAATGCACTGCGATCCAGAACTCATTGTGTGCAAGTGCGTCGATTGCTAACAAATTCTGATCAGATGTCAGCTTGACCAAGCCCGCATTGTGCAATTCGCACAAAATATCGCCCAGCGCTTTTCGCTGAGTTCGCAATTCTTCTAGCGCCAAAGCTTGTACTAAGCAGCCTCGCTGTTCGGCATTGATCAAATCCGGGCGCGGGTCGCGTGAGTTGTTCATCTGGTAGAACCGAATCGTTGAGCTAAGCTGACACTAACAACTCCTGCTGTCGTTGGTCCTCAATTCCATCCTAATGTGGCTGCTTTCGCGATGGAAAATATCGATCCAAACGTCCGGATCCAAGGCGCAAGGCTGCCGTTTATAGGGCCTCGGTCAGCCGAATATGGCTGAGCCGCCTAAACACGAACCCGCCATCAATCCGAAAAGATAGGTGACGTTTCAGCGATTGAATCTTTTCCCGTCTTCTAGGCAGATGATGTAGTCCGGCGCGTCATCTCGCGGTATACTACCGGCTCAGTCCAAACGAATACCGCGAAAAGTGGGGATTGAAGCTAGATTATCCGATGGTTGCGCCGAACTACGCGGCCCAAAGATCGACGCTCGCGAGAGCGGCGGGGCTCGGACGCAAAGCGCAATCTGCCCCGACTCGAAAGGCGCCTGCCAAACGAAAGCCTAGAGCATAGTGAATGCTGGCTGTCGGTGCCTCAAAACTGGGGCGCGCTGTCAGGGGCATTTAGCCAATCGAGACCATGCGCCAAGCGACCCTACTTCCGTCGATCTTCGGCGACGTTTACGCTCTTGCTGACCGTCGCCGATAGCAAAAGAGTGCTTCTGCGATAGTGTGTCTCGTGATGTAGCGGTCTTCCGACTCGAACCCCCGAGAGCTGGCAAACGCGACAGCCCGAGTGGACCTCTCTGTCGTGAACCGCTGAGGGGATCTAGAGAGCTAATGCGTCAATCAAGCTTGTCCCATAGCGTGTTCAGATATCCTGATCTCTTTCACAAGCGCTCGCAATTCGGCTGGCGATGCGAGACAAAAAGTTCGAAAAGCATCCAGGAACCCCAGGCAAACTGGACGCCGCGGCAGACAAGGAGGTTCAATGAATAGCCCGGCGAACATCCGCATTGGGTCGGTCAAAATCGGCGACAGAAGAGCGTCCGAAAGAGGGTTCGGCGGCTCCTTCGTGCGAACGAAAAAAGAAGAGAAGCAGAACTTTCGTGTGCGCTGTCGCGCGAGCGTCGGAAGCCGCGCATGGCCATGAAGCGCCGGCACGGCTCACTGCGAGCCGTCCCAAACGACATAGAAGGCGGCAATCTACACCCCACCTTTCCAGCGCAACAGCCGCATGGCGTTGGCTGTCACCAGCACCGTCGCGCCTGTGTCGGCGAGAATGGCGGGCCACAGGCCGGTGATGCCGACTACGGTCGTCACCAGGAACACCGCCTTCAGCCCCAACGCCATGGTGATGTTCTGCTTGATGTTGGCCATGGTCGCCTGAGACAGTTTTATCATCGCCGCGACATCGCCGACGCGGCCATGCAGCACCGCCGCATCTGCCGTCTCCAGGGCGACATCGGTGCCGCCGCCCATGGCAATGCCGATGTCGGCCGCGGCGAGCGCCGGCGCATCGTTGATGCCGTCGCCGACCTTAGCGACCGTCAGCCCCTGCCCTTTCAACTCGCCGACAATGCGCTGCTTGTCTTCGGGCAGCAGTTCCGAGCGCACCTCGATATCGAGGTGCTTGCCGATTGCTGCCGCCGTGCGCTGGTTGTCGCCAGTCAGCATGACAGTCCTGATGCCAACATCGGTCAGCGCCTTGAGGCCGGCCTGCGCGTCCGGCCGAGGCTCGTCGCGCATGGCGATGAAACCGGCCAGCACATCGTTGATCAGCAGCACCGACACCGACTTGCCCTGGTCGTTGAGTTCGGCGATGCGGGCCGCCTGCTCGGCCGGCAGCGCGACCTTCTCGCCTCCAGCGATCGGCGAGCCCAGGAAGACGTTCTTACCGCCAATGCGACCGACGACGCCCTTGCCGCCGAGTGCCTTGGCCCCCGCCGCTGGCGGCACCTGCACGCGATCGGCCTTGGCCTTTCGCAGGATAGCCAGGGCCAGCGGATGGCTCGATCCGGTTTCGAGTGCAGCGGCCAACGATAGCACCTCTTTTTCGCTGATCTCGATGGCCACGACATCCGTCACCACGGGCTTGCCTTGAGTCAGCGTCCCGGTCTTGTCCAAAGCCACGGCGGTGATCTTGCCCAAGCCTTCCAGCATCGCGCCGCCTTTCATTAAAAGACCACGCCTGGCGCCGGCCGAGAGCGAGGCGGCGATTGCCGCCGGCACCGATATGACGAGGGCGCAGGGGCAGCCGATGAGCAGCAGCGCCAGGCCTTTGTAGATCCATTCGTTCCAGTCGTCGCCGAAGGCCAGCGGCGGGACGACGGCCACCAGAGCCCCCACGGCGACGACGGCGGGCGTATACCAGCGTGAGAAATGGTCGATGAAGCGTTCCGTCGGCGCCTTACTTTCCTGGGCCTCCTCGACCAGCTTGACGATGCGGGCGATGGTGTTGTCGGACGCCGCAGCCGTGACGGTGATGCGCAACACGCCGTCGCCATTGATGGTGCCGGCAAATACGTCCGCGTCGACGCCCTTGCGCACCGGCACGCTTTCCCCCGACACCGGCGATTCATCGATGGCGCTTTCGCCCTCGATGATCTTGCCGTCGGCTGGAATGCGATCGCCCGGCCGCACCAGAATGACGGCGCCAACCCCAAGGGCTTCGGCCGGAACTTCGCGCGTGGCGCCATTCTCCTCCAGGAATGCCGTCTTGGGCACCAGCGTGGTCAGCGCCTGGATGCTGGAGCGCGCCTTGCCGGCGGCCACGCCTTCCAGCAACTCTCCGACGAGGAACAGGAAGACCACGGTGGCGGCTTCCTCGCCGGCACCGATGATGACGGCGCCGATCGCCGCGATGGTCATCAGCATTTCGATGGTGAAGGGAATGCCGGCGAGCGCGGCCATCACAGCTCGCCGTGCAATCGGCACCAGTCCGATCAGCATGGCGGCAATGAAAAGCCAGTGGCCGGTGGCCGGCCAGACATAGTGAATCGCAAAAGCTGCGGCCAATGCGGCGCCGCTGGCGATGCTCAGCCGGCCTTTGGCGCTGTTCCACCACGGCCCCGTGGCCGGCGTGTGGTCGTGGCCATGCAAGCCCTCCACGTCGTCGTGGTCATCTTTGGCTGTGCCGGCATGGTCGCGGCCAGCATGGTCGTGGCCAGCGTGGTCATGGCCGCCTTTGGTGCCGTGCCCGGCCGGTTTGGCGTTCTGTCCGGCTTCGCTCGTGAGCTGAGCCACAGAATAGCCGAGGCCCGTCACCTTCTTTTCGATCGCGGCGAGGTCGCTTTCGGCAGTGTGCCTGACGGTCATGGTGGCGGCAGTGACCGAGACGTTCACATCCCGGACTCCATGCATGCGGCGCACCGCGCTATCGATTTTCGTCGCGCAGCCGGCACAATCCATGCCTTCGACGCGATAACGGGTTTGTGGGGCGGTTGCAGCCATCGTCTCACTCCTTGAACCATTCCAGCGGCACGCTACATTCTCTAGCGACTAGAGGAGCAAGCGAAAATCATGCGCAGTGTCCCGATTGGCGAAGCGGCACGACAGAGCGGCGTGAAAGTGCCGACCATCCGCTACTATGAGCAGATCGGCCTGCTGCCCGCGCCGAACCGCAGCGAGGGAATCGACGGCACTATGAAACCAGCGATTTGCGCCGGCTGGCGTTTATTCGCCATTCACGCGAGTTGGGGTTCGGCATCGAAGCCATCCGCACCCTGCTGACGTTGCAGGATATCCCAGCCAGCCCTGCGCCACGGCCGACACCATAGCCCAGGCGCGGCTGGCCGACGTCGTTCAGCGGATACGCAGCCTCACGGCATTGAAGGCCGAACTTGAACTCATGGTAGAAGGCTGCCGGCACGGGAAGGTCGGCGAATGCCGGGTGATTGAGGTGCTGGCGGATCACAGCCAATGCGAACACGCCCGGCACTGACTGGACCCGATCTCGAACGATCTAATCATTCGTGAGCCGGCCTTTCCGCCACCCTCCAGGTCATGAGGCGCGACCGCACGGCGAGGTGATGGTTTTGACCACGGCTAAGCCACCGAGCTGAAGTGCGGCTTGCACTTCGGCAATTGGTAGCAGCCGCCCTCTATTCCTTTGCATCGGCGCGTCACAAGGACGTGATTTGCTTTGCCCATGGAACAAACCAGATGGGCCAGACGGACGGGGATTTTGAAAAAGGCGGAGCGGCACCGCCGATGCGTTGGCCGTATCGCTTCGGTCGCCCGAAATGCCATGAACATTGCCGACACTTGAAGATAAAAACACGCTGGGACCGCAACCGTTGCCCTGAAATTCTCAGCGAAATGCAGACGGACCCGTTTAAGTCGGACTTGGTGCGCTCAAGCTTTTGCCCTGCGCGATCCTGAATTCATAGACCTTTTTTGCTCAAAACTTCGCACGTGTGGCTGCGCGAGTAAGGTGGCAACAAATCTGTGCTGCGGTTTACCTGCGGTCATCCAGAATGTTCAGGGCGTAACGTGTGTGTCGCCGTTCGCCAGTTCTTCTCATCGCGCCCTTGGAAACGAGGTCTTGCAGATCTCTTGTCGCCGTCGCGCGCGATGCTTGAGTGATGGCGATATAATTCTCGGCGCTGAGCCCTCCTTTGAACCCGTCGATGCCTTCGCGGAACATTCGGGCGATGACCTTTTCCTGCCGCTCGTTGAACTGGTTTCGGTAGCGTTCGTAAAACTTGGCCTTGGCGACGGAGAATTCGACACGGGCAAGCGTTACACGCTGCGCCTCAAGGATCGTGTTGGCAAAGTAGAGCAGCCGATGTGTTACCGCGTTGCTCTTATTGCTGGCCTGCAGGTTGTCGTAGTAGGCCTTGCGGTGGCGTTCGATCGTGTATGCCAAAGCGATGAGACTTGGCTCACCTAGGCTTTGAGCAAGCGCCTTTTCGCAAAGGGCACGCCCTATGCGGCCGTTGCCATCCTCAAATGGGTGGATGCTCTCGAAATAAAGGTGCGCGATACCGGCTCGCGTCAACGCCGGGAGCGGCGTCTTACCTTTAGGCGCCGTATCGTTGAACCAAGCGGTGAAAGCATCCATTTCGGCTTTGACCCGCGCTGAGGGAGGTGCCTCGAAATGCACTTTGGGCTTATCCAGCCGATTGGAAACGATCTGCATGACGTCGGCATGCTGGCGATAGTTGCCAATGGTCTCGATACGCCGTTCCCCCGACATCACCATCTTGTGCCAAGCGTAGAGAGTGCGATGCGAGAGGGCATGGCCAAAATGTAAATACACGTCGGCCATCATTTCCGCGATGCCGCGCTCGGCAGGCGGAATGCGCCTGTTCTCGCTGCCCAGCCCAAGTTGCTGGCGCAGGGATGATTGCAGACTCTCGCGGTTGAGGTATTCCCCTTCAATCGCGGATGTCTTCAAGGCCTCTTCACTGATAAGATCGATGCGTACCTGGTCGCGATCGTCAGAACCGACGTGCCGAAAGACACCCAGGAACTCACCCGATCGGAGCAGGAATTCGCTTTCCAGCGGTTCCAATTCTTCCTTATCGTAGGTAAAATGCGGCCAGTCAGCCTGCTCCCAATTCCATACCATGAGTTATAGCGTACCTTTCTATAACTCATAGTGTCGTAAACAATGAGCTATAGCAATCCTCTCTATGCCTCAGAAACCGGGGTTTTGCCCTGGTACGCACAAGTTCGCCCTCTCTCGCGAAATGAAATCGGGGCGATTTCTTAATCGGCAGGCCGGTCGCTCCAAGTATCTAGGGCCTCCACAAGCGTGCGCGCCCCTCCACCCACACAGCAAGCACTATATCGGCATCATGCGCGGGATCGGGAAGGTGATGATGCGCCGGAGAAATTCAACTCCGAAGGCGGAGCGCGCATTCCACGTCAGGTAACTCGAGCCATGATTTCAGATTGGATTGTCCTTGCGGTGTATAGCGAAGCGTCTAAGGACAGATTCCCAAATGCAAGTTGGCAAAGTAGATAATTAGCACCGGCCTCTTCGAGCTGATCAAGAAGAGCTTGTCGCGCGGAAGATGCCGTTCCCACCACGCACAATTCGCTTTCGATTGCTGCATCCAAGCTCAGCGGCAGATTTGGGGGCGTCTGGAGCGCATTGAGGTCGTAGAGGAACCTGAAGCTCTTGAGCCATCGTTCGTAAGCGGGTGCCGCGAGCGCATATGCATCTGTTTCCGATCGCGCGATCACGACCATGCGGAGCATTCCAAGAAATGGCCCTCGCTCGTCCGCGTCGGCACTGCGCTCCCGGCAGGCTCGGAATGCATCTGTAATTCTGCGAACAGAAGAGGCAGGTCCCAGGCACGCGATATTGGCGCCACTTGAAGCGGCCCAGCTGGCCGACTCGGGTCTATTGGTGGCGATCCATGTCGGTGGATGGGGGCGCTGATAAGATCTCAGCGTCAAGGGGACGTCATTCAGCTCAAAATGGCGGCCGCGATAGGACAGCGTGTCGCCCTTCATCGCCTTGATAAGGATTTCGCTGGCTTCCGCATAGTGACCTGGCGCCGCCTCCGCAGCAATCCCGAAGTAACCCAGTTCGACTGGGAGAGAGCCGCGCCCTATACCCAGTTCGACCCTGCCACCACTCAACTGGTCCAGCATGCAGATCTCCTCGAACGCACGCAGCGGATGATAAAGGGCAAGGAGCATTACCATCGGGCCGACGCGGAGGTGCCGGGTGCGCTGGACGACGCTAGATAAGAACAGATTCGGCGATGGGCCCCTCCCGTGCGGAGTGCAGTGGTGCTCTGCCAGATGATATGCGTAGAAACCAAGGTGATCGCACGCCTCTGCTAAACTCAGGCGATCGGCGTATTGTCGGGCAATCTCGCAGCCATCCTCGTCCAGGTGGTCGAATATGCCGAAGGTCAGGCCCAGGGGGAAGGCATTCTTCACGCGATTTCTCCAACTCTTTGCAACAGTTCGTGGCTCGCAATGATGCAAGCAAATTCAAATTATCGGTGCGCTTAATGGCCGGGGAACTATCGACTGGTTAAGGCAGAAGCAGCAGCCGCTGACGGCCGGCACAGCGGGATCGTTTTCTCCGCCCTTCCAGCTATCTCTCTGGCGGCCTCAAGGAATTCATCCATCTCGGTTTTTGTACCGATGCTGATGCGGATGTAATTTTCCAGCCCTGCATCCGGAAAGAAGGCGACGAGTATCTTTTGCCTTTCCAAGGCTGCTTGCCACCATGAGCCTTCCTGCCCCGGTGGCACACGCGCTAGCAGGAAATTTGCGTGAGAAGGTATTACGGAAAATCCGAGTTTCGACAGTGCCACTGTCACTCGCTGTCTCTCATGCTTGATGTGCTTGTGGTTCTCGGCATAGGCCGCGCGGTGCCCAAGCACACTGATGCCAACCGCCTGGCCGATCACATTCATGTTGAAGACGTTCTGGAGATCCCGCAGCCTGCCAATGACTTCGGGGTGGCCAAGTCCGAAACCGACGCGAATGCCGGCGGTGGCATAGCTTTTCGAGAATGTTCTCAAGATCAGGAGGTTTGGATAGCGATCGAGGAGATGCAGACCATTGTCCGGTGCAAAATCGACATAGGCCTCATCCAAGACAATCAGACGGTCTGATTGTGATACCAGGCGTTCAACATCGGCCACAGGAACAAACGTTCCGGTCGGATTGTTTGGGTTGGCCAGCAGAATGAACTTGGCATCTTTTGCCGGTCCCAAAAGCAAGTCTTCGACGGGCAAGGAATGATCTGCGCACCAACCGATTTCGAGAAATTGAGCACCCTGCAAACGGGCAAGTTTGCGGTTGAACGAAAACCCCGGCGACATCATCGCCATTCTGTCTCCTGGAACCAGGAAAGCTCTGTAGATAAGCCCGAGCAGTTCAGACGATCCGTTTCCGGCGATCACCTGATCCTTCGAGACGCCGTAGGCTTCCGACGCTGCTTGCCTCAAGCTGACGTTGTCGTCTTCTGGATATAGATATTGCCGTTCGAGAGCCGCCATCGCACTTTGCATTATGGCTTTCGGCAACGGAAACGGGTTCTCGTTCGTGTTTAGCTTGACGCAACAAGGATCCGGCGCCGGTTTGTCGGGCAGCAGAACATCTAACCGTCCCGCTACTTGCGAAAGGGAAGAAAGCACAGTTTGCAGTTGCGCATCAGACATCAATTTTTCTCCGTTTCGGTCTCAGTGCGTCCGGTACGAGCTGGTGATCAAGACATGGCCTGGACCACCGACGATGGCGCTGCCGCCAGACCCGGGTGCACGGTGGGGCGACGACCGCGGGGGCAGCGCGGCCTGTGCGATCGGATCGGAATTGCAGGAGCCCCGCATCACTCGTCTCAAGGCGCCAAGGCACGAATGCTTGATCGTCCCAGCTACTCGGCTCGGTGATTTATTCAAAGACGCTTGATCTCGATGCCGTATTTCCTCAACACGTAGCCGATCTGGCGCGGCGTCAGTCCGAGCAGGCGTGCCGCCTTTGCCTGGACCCAGCCACATCTCTCCATCGCCTGTATGACACGTTCGGCATCGGCCATTCTCGCGGAGTGGACTACCCCGGCTGGGTCCAGCGGCGGCTGCCTTACGGTGTCCGACGGGGGTGCGACGGCGGCAGATCTACCGGCAGCAGCCGGCGGTATGGCCGGACTCAGTGGCAGCGGCCCGATCGGCAAGGGTTGCAGCGCGACTTTGCCAAGTCTGCAATTATGCAGCGCCTCGGCGAAGCATTTGTCTTGGCAGCATGCAAAGTCGTCTTTCCCGATTGATGGCCCCGCCGCCAGAACCGCTGTCCGATATACGCAGTTTTCCAGTTCGCGAATGTTGCCGGGAAAGTCACAGTTTACCAGTACTTCGATTGCGCTCGGATCGAACGTCAACATAAGGCCGTTCTCATCGTTGAAATTCCTAAGAAACTCAGCTGCAAGGAGCGGAATATCGCTGCGCCTTTCGCGTAGCGCCGGGACCAGCAAGGGAACAACACTGATGCGGTAGTAGAGGTCGGCACGGAACTCGTTTCTGGCAACGGCCTCTTCCAGGTTCTTGTTCGTAGCAGCAATGATGCGGACGTCGACTTTAATGGTCTGGTTGCCCCCGACCCGCTCAAACTCCTGCTCCTGCAGCACGCGCAAGAGCTTTGCCTGGAACGAGGCCGAAATCTCGCCGATCTCGTCTAGGAACAATGTCCCCTTGTCGGCGAGCTCAAAGCGCCCCTTGCGCGAGTTGAACGCACTTGTGAATGCACCCTTCTCATGGCCGAACAATTCGGATTCCAGCACAGTCTCGGGTAGCGCCGCGCAATTGAGTTTGATGAAGGGCCGCTTGGCGCGCGGGGACAACTCGTGGATAGCCTTGGCGACCAGCTCCTTCCCGGTACCGGATTCGCCTCGCAACAGAACCGCAATCTTGGCCTTGGCTACGAGCGCGACCTTCTCAAGCAGACCGCGCAACGCCAAACTGTCGCCAATCATCCCCTCCACGTGAGTGTTACGCTGCGGGGCCAGGCGCTTCTGCTTTGGCAGGGAGTCCTGCTTTGCCATCGGTTGCTCGCGGTCGCCCTCGAAAGAGCGATGCGACTTCACTGCCTGCCCTACCAGGTTGGCGATTAGCGGGAGCAGACAGAGGCTGTAATCGAGCCAAACTCTTGAGCCATGGCGCAGTACGTGGTCGATGGTCAGCGTGCCCACGACATTTGCATCGACGCGAATGGGAACGCCGATGAAGGACACTGGTATGTCGTCGGAAGCCCCGAGCACGTCCATGTCGGCGGCGGTGAAAGCCGGATGAACCGCGATGTTCTCGGTGGCCAGGGGCTTGTCCGTCGCCAAAACCTGGTCGATTGCATTCCGTGGCAGGTACGTCCGGCAGCGCTCACTGCAGCTCTCGGTCCGGCCGGCGCCTGCGATGATCTCCAGTTCGCCATCACCGTCGAAAAGAGAGATGATGCCGTGCCTCATCTGCAGAAACGATCGCAGCAGGTCTACAACGTTGGCCAGCCTGACCTCGAGCCCGGAGGGGGCGGTGAGCGCTTTCGAAATTTCGTAGATGCCGGCAAGCGCGCTCGCGCGCGACGGCAGAATGGCGGGTTCCGAGTCATCCCTTTTGGTGTCGTGCAATGATGTGCAGCTTGACGAAGTCTGCTCAGCACTGTCTTCAGATTGGCGACCATTGTCCTGATCTGACATGTCATCCTCGATCTTGGGCCGCGACAGCAACGCCGCGCCATCTGGATCTGCGATGTCCCCCGGCGTAAACGCATCATCAGATGGCATCAGGGCCCGAGCCACCGATGGCCGGCACCAACAAGAATGTCTTCGCACCGCGAGCCGCAGCATGATTGGCGCACTTGCTTGCGGGTGAGAGCCGCTTACCGGAACGCTTGAGACGTTGATGCGGGTAGTCGTGATGTGTCGGCGGGAGGACGCCAGAGTTCCGCACGCGACATACTGCCTTGCATAAGATCAAGTGTGGGTCACGGTTTTGCGCGTCGGTCAGGCTCTGACGAGGGGCAAGCCCGAAAGACGCCGGAGGCAAGGCTTGATGCATGGCTTGGCTATCCTTACTGAACTGAGGCGCGGTTCAGGCTTCCGGAGCGCAACCACACGTTGCCCTACAGAGCGGGAACGAGGATGGCTAGTCAACCGAGCTTTCCTCGCATTTCTGAAAGGAAAGCAGGAGGACATGATAGAATTCCATCAACTGAGATTTGCCGACAGATCGATCTCGAACGGCAGAGTTACCCCGGCGTGTTCACGGATGCCCGGCGCGGTGAGCGTACGGAGGTCGACGCCTCCGGGATGCTGTCGGCGTTAGGGCGGCTCGTCGGACACTACGGCCCGAAGTGTCGTCGAGCGGCCAAAGTGTTCGCGCTATGAAGCATCTTCTGAGTCGCACCGATGCGCGCCTGGTCCGGTGAATCATTCGGTCTTATCGACGACCCGTCGGGATGCCACGGCTGCAGCGGGAGCGCGGTAAGAGCCAGCTCGTGTAGGCAATCCTCCACTCCCGTGCCCGGCCGGGTCGCAATTGCGACAAAGAAGCGAGCGGGCACAGCGGATCCCAGAGTTACCGACTGGCGGCTGTCAGGCTAAAGCAATGGGTGCAAAGCAGGGCGTTAGTGCGGGATTTCGCCAGAGATGACGGCAACAGTGCGGAAACCCGCACAGCCCACCCCTACTGAGGCTGCCTCACCGAGCGGAGGAATACGCGTATTTGGGCGCGGGCCTCCATTTGGCACGACACTTGCTGTCGACATGCCAGCAGCGCGTGACCGGAGCGCCGCGATGGGAGAAGCGCGGGAGGGAGGAGGCCCGCCCCGATCCGGTCAGGGAGAGAAAGCTGTTGGTTTCACCAATCCGAAGCGCGGGTCCTGCGCCCCGCAAGGCCTTCTACGCCCAGCCCTACATTCAGGTGCTTACCGCCATCGCACTCGGTGTCGCAGTTGGGTATTTCTACCCGGAGGTCGGCGAGAGCCTGAAGCCGCTCGGCGATGCCTTCATCAAGCTCGTCAAGATGATCATCGCGCCGGTGATCTTCCTAACCGTGACGACCGGCATTGCCGGTATGAATGACCTCAAGAAGGTCGGCCGGGTCGCCGGCAAAGCAATGATCTATTTCCTCACCTTCTCGAGCCTCGCATTGATTGTCGGTCTCATTGTCGCAAATGTCGTTCAGCCGGGTGCCGGCCTGAACATCGATCCGGCGTCGCTCGATGCCCAGGCCGTGAAGGGCTATGCCGCCAAGGTCCACGAGCAGTCGGTGACCGGCTTCCTGATGAACATCATTCCCTCGACGATCGTTAGTGCCTTCGCGGAGGGCGACATCCTGCAGGTCCTGTTCTTCTCGGTGCTGTTCGGCATCGCTCTGGCGATGGTCGGCGACACGGGCAAGCCTGTGCTTTCTTTGCTTCAGGCGCTCCTCGCGCCGGTTTTCAAGCTGGTCGGCATTCTAATGAGGGCCGCGCCCGTCGGCGCTTTCGGCGCCATGGCCTTCACCATTGGCAAATATGGCATCGGTTCGGTGGCCAACCTCGCCATGCTGGTCGCGACGTTCTATTTCACCGCCTTCCTCTTCGTATTCGGGATTCTAGGCGCGGTCTGCCGATACAACGGCTTCTCGATCTTTTCTCTCGTGCGCTACATCAAGGAAGAGCTGCTGCTGGTCCTGGCAACGTCCTCCTCGGAGGCCGCGCTGCCCTCGCTCATCGCGAAGATGGAGAACGCCGGCGCGAAGCGTTCCGTCGTGGGTCTCGTCATCCCGACTGGATATTCCTTCAATCTGGACGGCACCAATATCTACATGACGCTCGCCGCCCTCTTCATCGCCCAGGCGACGAACACGCACTTGTCGATGCCCGATCAGATCTTCCTATTGCTTGTCGCGATGCTTTCCTCGAAAGGTGCCGCAGGTATAACAGGGGCCGGCTTTATCACCTTGGCTGCTACGCTCTCCGTAATACCAAGCGTTCCCGTTGCTGGGATGGCTCTCATCCTTGGCGTGGACCGCTTCATGTCCGAATGCCGAGCGCTGACGAACGTAATCGGCAATGCGGTGGCCTCGCTGGTTGTCGCCCGCTGGGAAGGCGAACTGGACGAAACGCGCATGAAAGCTGCCTTCTACGGGAGCTTGCCGAGAGATTAAACCGGCCACCCGCCCCAGCAAGATTGCTGCAGCGCGACCAGCCAAGTCGCCGGCTCATCAGCCACCAAACAATCGGCTCGCTGGGTCTAAACAGCGCTTCGCGGGCCACAGATCAGAAGCATCAAATGCGGTGAGGACAAGAAACATGCACGCCCTATGGAAACGGACCGCAGACCGAGACGCGCCCGGGTGCGCCTGGAGCGCTGATCAATGTATAGGCCGTCGATCGGGGAGGATGCCGAAACCACTTTGCCGCCCCAATCCGTCGCCGGCATGCACCGGATGACGGAGCGCCAGCCGATCAAAATCGGAGCGACGGCAAAGCGCCCTACAATTGCCGATCTCGCCCGCGAAGCGGGGGTGAGCGTGGCAACGGTCGATCGGGTGCTGAACGCTCGCCTTCCGGTGCGGGAGGAGACCGCGCGTCGCGTCCACCACGCGGCCCACGCGATCGGCTATCATGCTGCGGGACTTATCAAACAGCGCATGGGAAAGGACCTGCCCCGCTACCGGCTGGGCTTCATCTTGAGGAAACCGGCCCAGCATTTCTACCAGGAGTTCGCGCGCGAGGTCGAGGCGTCGGTCAGTTCGGCCCACTGCTTCCACGGCATTCCGCTCATCGAATTCGCGCCGTCACATTTGCCTGGGGATCTGACGGCACTGCTTAAGGATCTTGGTAGCCGATGCCACGCGATCGCCATGGTGGCGCCAGATCACCCGAAGATCACGGCAGCAGTCGAGGAGCTCAAGGCGAAAGGCATCCCGGTCTTTTCGCTACTTTCTGACTTCGCCGCCGGCGTGCGCGAGGGCTACATAGGTCTCAACAACCGCAGCGTCGGTCGGACGGCAGCTTGGATGTTCTCCAAGGTCGCTAAACGGTCTGGCAAGGTGGCCGTGTTTGTCGGCAGCCACCGTTTCCAGGGTCATGAGCTGCGGGAAAGCGGGTTTCGTTCCTATTTCCGTGAGAACGAGCCAGCATTCGAGGTGCTGGATACGCTCGTCAATCTTGAGAAGCGACAGATCACCTACGAGGCGCTGCTGGATCTTATGCAGCGGGAACCTGAGCTCGTCGGCTTCTACATGGCCGGCGGTGGCATGGAGGGGGCTATCTCCGCCCTCCGGGAAGAGGGCAAAGGCCAGGATCTCGTCGCGATCGTGAATGAAATCACGCCGGAGTCGCGGGGGGCCCTCGCGGACGACATCATCACGATGGCGGTGGCGACGCCACTGCGCCGACTTTGCCAGGAGCTGATGTTGCTGATGGATCGCGCCATCAAGACCGGCACCGCGAAGACGCCGGGGCAGACATTTCTCCCGTTTGACATCTATCTGCCGGAAAACATCTGAAATGATGTGATCTATCGCCATGGCCGACATTCCTTTTATAAATGCCTCGCAGTCCACTCCACTCGGGACGGTGTGCGCATTTCAAATGAAGTGTTCGCTCTGCTCATTCAGATCGAGAGCGAAGCCGTGCTGGGGGATCTCCTCAATTCAATCACGTTAGATGAAGCTAAGCGTGAAGCTCTTACAAAGGAGCTTCGCCAGTTGTGGGAGCAGCGCTGCATTCGGCTGCATCCCTCACAAGCTGCTCGCGTCCGCCGATCGTTTGCTGGACGAAGCATAACGGGCCCACCAAGATGGCTCTTTCGCTTCATGCGGTGTTCCGAATAGGAGCGGTGCGTTGCCCAGAGTCGGCCCGCTCACTAATGGTCGGGCGACGCCGAGGCCGGTCGCGGGCAGTTTTGGCGCCGTTTTGCAGCAATGCTTGCTAATGGCTCAGCGAAGCCCCCCGTGATCGCCTGGCTGCCGGAGAGGCAACCAGGCGTGCGTCCTTCAGCATTCCCAAACCTGACCGTCGACAGGCCATGATCGGTCTTGAGAACGCGCCATCGATCGAACGCGAAAAGCGGGTTGGCCGGCCTTCAGGAGGAGGCGAACACAAGTGAAGCGGCTTGAAGCTCGGCGTGAAAGGGGAACAACTTTTCCGGACATATCGTGAGCGTGGCAAACTCGCTCCCAAGAGGTATAGCGGCCCTGTAAGGCTCGGCGAATTTATGCACTCCGCGGGCTACGAAAACGTCCTGCCCAGGGCAAGCCTATATTGGCTTTCCCGATTGCGCACGACGCCGCTGCGTGGCTCCGCAAAATCCACTCGGTCAGTACCGGGACGACGTTCCGACCCGGCGGCCGCCGCGGTACTCGTGGAAGAAGGGTCGCCCCAGCAACGACTGCGGCGACGAGTAGCTTCGGTCAGGCTCCGTTCTTGTCGAAGAAGCCTGTCATGCTCTGACGCTGCCGGACGACGCTCGATGCGAGTTCGACTCGGCTCGTGCCCTCGCCTCTCCCCGCTCGCCAATTCTGCGCAGCTGTCCGTTCTTCGGCGCCAACCGATGTCGGTAATCAGCGGGCTAGCGTCGGTAGCACCGGCCTTCGGAGGTATGCCGTCCTGCACTGCCAGCGCAGACTGGATCGCAGCTCTTGAGCAGCTCCTTTCAGTTCGGATGCCAGCCGTCGCTCTACCATCGAAAACACGGGAGATAGCTTTTGCATGCTGCGGGAATCCACCACCTCCTCGGTCCCGAGATGGCATTGCATACTTGCTCTTAGGGGCTCATAGGAACTGGTCTGTTCCGGGGTGTGCGTCGCCAGCAGGGCTTGCTCGGGCGGTCCGATGCATATAGCTCGGCTACAGAAGAAGCGGCCAGACCTTCATTCGTCGTCTGCCGCGACTTCCTGCATAATTCGTGTTCAACAAGGAACGACCTATGAGGCGTCAGCCCCGAGCATTCACGGTGGAGATCAGACAAAAGCGCAGTTCTCAAAAACGGAGTCGTTCGATCTGGAGCGATGTCGATCTTACCGCAGCAATGGCCGAGACAACAAGGGAACTCGAGGAGATGGAGTTGCCAAATGGTCGCCCTGTTGACTCAAGTGTTGTAGCGCTTGATGCTGAACACATGCACAAACCGCGAGCGGAGTATCTCATGGCAAATCCCCTGGACGCAGAATCAGTAACAACTGCAACGCAACCGGCAGCCAAAGTAGAGAGGCCTCAAAAGAAGAAAGCCCAACGGTCGCCGAGAGCGAAGGCTGAGCCCAGGCCGCCTGCTCGGAAGAATGCGCCCAATGCGGCGTCTCAGGCGGAGGAGTCACCAGCAGCGACCGTGCGGACCGGACGTAGGATCTACTCTGAAAAGGAGCGCGCCCAGATGCTCGCCCTGATACAGAAGTCTATCAGTGGCGGCGCCACCCTCAAGAGCGCCGTAAAGGAGGCCGGCATTTCGGAACAGACCTACTATCAATGGAAGAAAGCTGCGTTGCCCGCATCGGTTGGTGACGATCTGAAGGACCTCGTCGCGCTTGAGGAAGAAAACAAACGACTGAAGAGCCTGCTCGCGGAACGCCTGCGCAAGGAGAACGCGGAACTGAAGAGGAAGCTGGGGGTTTAATAACGCTGAATCGCAGATCGGAGCGCCAGAATTCTTGTCCGACGCACTATCGAGAGCTCATAGCTACGGGTCTGGTATCGGCAGTTCTGGTCGGAGGAAGCGGTCGTCGGTGATCCCGGAGAGGCCGCCGAGGTGAAACAGCAGCTGCGCGACCGCGGTCCTAAAAAAAGATCACCTCAGGACCACCTGCGGTTGGCTCGCGCACTCGCCCTGCCCGCCACCAGTTACTCTTCGTCCGAAAATTCCGATAGTCCGCCGCCCTCAGCATCAGATCCAACCTTCGCCTTGCGGGCCCATCGAACTGCCGCGGCCGCCCAAGGCAGTCCAATGGCCAGTCTTGACAATGGTGATCCGGCAAGCATCCGCATGAGCGGGATACAGGAGCGATCTCGAAAAGACTTCTCCGCTCAATTTGTCTACGCGCCTTAGACCGGCACTCGCGCCAGTAGCCCGTGTCGGATGAGATCGATGCTGGCGGCAAATGCGCCTGCAGTGTCATTCAATGCGTGGACTTCCTCGACGAGCTCAAGAGAAAAGGGACCCGTATAGCCGCCATCAAGTAGCGCCCGGATCTGGCTGCAATTGTCGGAACCTCCCAAGAGGCGATCCGGGTGAACCCACAAGGCTGGATCGTTTATGCCTGAAATGTGCACGAGACCGGTCAGATCGCAGAAGAAGGACGTCTCGCCGGCGAGTGTGTGGTGGAATGTATCGTGCACAAGCCGGAAGACGGACTGGCCATCAACCCCGGCAATAGCGTTAGCCGCTTCGTTCTTCGACCGAAGCGAGGAGGTCTGGAAGCCAAGCGGTTCGATGAGCCCAATCAGACCCCGCGACTGAAGTATCGGCTTGAGCGCCTTCAAGGCGACGCGGAGATTGCCATTGCGCTCGCCATTGGCGGACCACGAACCGTCGTTCACCGGCACCAGCATGAGCGCCTGGGCGCCACAGGCGGTCGCATAATCGGCGAGTTTGCTGGCCTCGGTCTTGCGGGCGGGAGTCCATTCGTTGAACCGCTGTAGAGCGTTGACTGAGATGATCGTGACGCCCGCTTCGGCAGCGGCAGACCGAACATCCGCCGACGGCTTGCCGCGCACAACAGCCTTACTGCAGGGATTATTCCGGATTTGCACGTCGGTCAGACCGAGATCGCGGGCGAGCGCGAAGAACGTCCTGACGTCAAGCCCGGGCGTCGCCATGTAGTCGAGTGCAAACCGAAGTGGCGCCTGGCGCACGGAGTGGCTTTCCTTCTTGAAGGCGGCCGCCATTCTCGGCTGACTGGCTTCTGCCGTTTGTTGATTTACGAGGCCGAAATGATCGGCATAGGGAGGCGAGTCGATCAAACTGACCCGCTCTTCATTCACACGATTGTGCTTCATTGTGAGCCTACTTTCACGCAACGCATACTACCGCGCCTCTTGAGAACATTGATCTGCTAGGCGAAATGACCGAAGATCGATCGAGGCTATCCAGTTGCTTCCGCAGAGTAGGCGCCAACCCGGAAAGATGCTGAACCGATCCGGAGCCAAACTGATGTGGCTAGCTGCGAAATCGATGTCATCATCTCGGAAGGCTGGAGGGGTGTACATCGGGGGAACTCTTGTGTGCGTTGCAGGTCAGATACTTGCAATCTGGCCCTCTGGAAACAGCCAGTTCGTTGCAATTGAAGCCGTCCAGTTGGTGAAGTGGCATGGCGGGGATCATCGGGCTAACAATTTGGTGGTCCAACAATGAGGCCTCCGGCTTCTGCGCCCCCGACATCCCTTGGCTTCGCCCAACCGTCCGTGGCTCCGCCGTCGCCAGCGTACCGCTACCGATCGAGTTGCCGGGCGATAAAGATAGAATCAGGGGCAGCCTTTCTGGCGGCCGTGCGGCTCGTTCAAGGGAGGAGGAGCGGCCAGTGCATTATGGCCCACGGTCACAACGAGCGCATGCTGCTCCCGATCGAGCGTGGCACGGCGCACGGTGCCGTGATGCCATGCTGTCGGCCGGCCGGCTTAGCCGACTGCGCTACGCATGTAGGTCGGGCGGCAGCAGGGCGTCGCTGCGGTGGCTGGCTGTTCCGCACGCGATTACCCGACGCTGCAGATCCATCGGATCGTCGCCGAGACTGCAAAAGCGCCAACCCCGTAAAGGGGCCCGGCCGGCACACGCTGCGTCACAGCTTCGCCACGCCTGGAGGCCGGCGCCGAAGTCGGAGTTACCCGGGTCCTGCTGGGGGTCGACCCGCAGATATGCTGCAGGCCAGTCAGCTCGAGAACTTAGCCTTTTCGAGGAGGCGGAGAGCTCGCCCGACGGGTGAGCGTGCGGCGACTCGAGCGAGATGGCCGATATGCTCCGTGCTGCCCGGCCTGCCTATCAGGTCGCGCATGCAGGCCAGCTCAGCCTCGGCAGCTCAAGGTCATTTCGGCGTTCGAGCACTGCCGCACGGCAGGCGTACGCGGCCAACGGCGGATCGGGCACAACTGCCTTGGTCGTCACACACGTCGATGAGGTAGGCGGAAATGAATCGTCATCCGCATCCCCCTCGGCGGAGAGCGAGTCTCCCCAAGCATGGCAGATGTCTCGCAACCGCTTCGATCCGAAGCAATCCGGCTTTCGCGACGAGATGTTATGCTGGCTCGGAGTGCCAGGATTGAAGCTCGCCCGGGAGCGTCTGACGTCGAGATTGATCAAAGCAGCAACCCGAAGAGGTGCGCAATCTTTGGAACGTGGCTACGCTGGGCACGCCCTGGTGTCAGCTCTCTCAGACCGCTCACAAGCATCTTAGCCGCCTACTCGAGCGCCTCTACCGGCATCGCTGCCAAGCTTTCCAAATAAACCACGTGGCGGCCGCCCACCGCCTCCAACCGGGTGCGCGTGCCCCGCCGCCAATTCCAGCGGCGACATGTAGCTCCCAAATCGTCGCGCCAGATGACCTCCCCCTTGGAAGCGCTTTCGACGACCGCTTCCCCATTCAAAACAGTGTGGAAGGACTCCGTTCCTACGGCAATCGTCAGCCGCGGTTTGCCGACATATGCATCGAAATTTTCGCCGCCGATGGGTATTGAGGAACGCAGGCTCACTGCATTGTAGAGGTCAACGACAGGATTTATTGGTGGGATGCGGCCATCCTTCTCCACCCGTTTTTCAATGCCTGCGCCGAGCACGCCGTCCGGTATGGTTTCGCGCCGAACCGGACGTATGCCTCCGCCCAATTGGCCAAGTGCGCTTCTCCCCAGGCGGGTCCCCCCGCTCGGGCGAAATCGCAAGCCTTTCCCAACACGTCCCGAGCCATGACGCCTCGCGCACTGTCCTCTGCATCAAAAAGAATGCTGATTGCGCGAAAGTCAGGTGCGATCTCTGCTATTTCTTCGTCAATCAGCGGAAAATCCAACACCGCTTCCTCCTTTAAGCCGGCCGCGACGGCCCCTTGCTTCCACCGGGTTTGACAGTATCCTCAAGAATTCCTTTCCCGAGGTCAGAGTCCTGCCCGGGACCCGAACTGGCCGACAGAGCCAGTCCTGGCAAGTCTTGCTGATTCAGTCTACGATCAATGCCGGCGCGACTCTGGGGTCACGAGCGAGGCCCGCTCGCTGTCAGGGCGGGTGTTGAGCATCTTGCCGAATCTTCGGCAAAGCTTCTTACCCGTTGGATAGCTCCAGTAAGGAGCCGAACGCCATTCTCGATCTGCCGAATGGTCAGGGCGGAATAGCCCATCACCAGTCCAATCCGGTCAGCGCGGCCTTCATCTCGGATGTACAGCGATGAAATCGGATGGATGCCAACCCCGACCCGCCGCGCCTCTTCAACCAGGACGTCCTCCAGCGACCGAGAAAGATCCTTGAACCAGACGACGACATGCAGCCCTGCATCGGCCCCCTCGATGGCAATGCTGTCTGCGAACGCGCGCCGAAGGACAGCAAGCAGTGCCTCTCGCCGCTCGCCGTTAAGACGGCGGACGCGGCGCACATGGCTTTCATAACCACCGCTCTCGATGAGTGAGGCCAGGGCCTCCTGTTCCGCGACCGGAGAATGCCTGTCGAGAAGCTGCTTGGCCATCGCAAAGACGTCTTGCAACTCGGCCGGAACCACCAGGTAGCCGATGCGCAGCATCGGCGACAGTGTCTTGGAGATCGTGCCAACATAGATTACGGAACTGCGGTCTTCCAGCTTATGCAGCGGGGGCACCGGTCGAATGTCGTACCGGTACTCGCCATCGTAATCGTCCTCGATAATATAGGCGTCATTGCGCCGAGCCCATTCGAGGAGCTGATACCGCCGCGAAATCGACAAGACGGCGCCGAGCGGGAACTGGTGCGACGGGGTGACATAGGCCAGCCGCGCTGGGATCTCCTGCAGCAGCTCGGTCTTCATGCCCTCGCTATCGACGGCGACAGCGACGGGCGTGGCTCCTGTGCTGGCAAAGACTTGGCGCGCCATTCTATAGCAGGGATCCTCGATCACGAAGCTGTCAGAAGGATCGAGCAGCAGGCGCGCGCACATATCGAGGCACTGCTGTGATCCGCTGACGACGAGGATCTGCTCGACCTGGCAGCTAAGCGCTCGGGCACGCCACAAATATCCCTGCAGCGCCTGGCGCAAGCGATGCGAGCCGCGTGGATCGTGATAGGCCAGCCTTCCGGGGCTTTGTGACATCGCCGCGTTCATCGCACGCTTCCACGTCAGCGCCGGGAAATCAGATGGGGCGAGGTCGCCATAACGGAAATCGACCTTGAGGCGGTTGGGGAGGTAATCGCGCCGTGGCGGACTGGCGCGCAGTCGCTCGCCGTAACAGGAAAGGTGGATCGGGCCAGTCCGTTTCGGCACCGCGCTGGTCTCTTTACTTCGGACTAGCGAAGATGCTACGCGAGGTCTTGCGCCTGGAATGACCTCGATGAAACCTTCGGCGACCAGCTGATCATACGCCACGGTGACCGTGGTTCGCGACACACCGAGTTCATTTGCGAGGCCGCGTGACGACGGCAGCTGGCTGCCCGTTTCATAGATCCCACCTAGGATCTGCTCGCGAAGAGCTTCGCAGATCTGGCGCGCGCCGAGACCTTGCGAGCGAGCTGTCGACGCTTCAGGAGAAGGCTGGACCATTTCTTTCATCGCCAACTGGACGTTCCATCTGAGTTAGTGTGACGGCATTGTCCCCGAAATCAAGAGGGTTAAAGCCGATGACCAGCGCCGAAGATCAGCTTGAAGCCGAGGCAACATCAACGCCGTCCCGGAACGACGTCGGTCTCGCATTCGCCACCCGGGCAATCCATCATGGCTACGATCCGGCCGGCTTTTCCAATTCCGTTCAGACGCCGGTGTTTCTTACATCGACCTATGGATTTGAAAGCGTTGCAGCAAACGAAGCCGTCGCAGCGCTTGGCGGAAGGCTCTACGCACGCGAATACAACCCGACCACCGAGATCCTCGAAAAGCGGCTCGCCAATCTCGAAGGAGCCGAAGCTGGGCTGGTACTCGCCTCGGGGATCGCCGCCTTCGGCACGCTGATCCTTTCGCTGCTTTCGCAAGGTGACGAACTCATTGTCCACAAGACACTCTATTCGAATACGCTCGCCATGGTCGAACAGGGGCTGCCGCAGTTTGGCATCAAGGTCGTTGCCGTCGACCTGTCGAATCCGAGCAATCTCAATGGCGCCATCACTGACAGGACCCGGCTCGTGTTCTTCGAGACGCCAATCAACCCGCTGAGCCGTATCCTCGACATCGCTGCCATTGCCGAACACGCCCATTCTCGCGGTGTGAAGGTCGCCGTCGACAGCACCTTCGCCTCGCCCGCCCTCCAGCGTCCGCTGGAACTCGGAGCCGACATCGTGATCCATTCGCTGACCAAGTACATCAATGGCCATGGCGATGCTCTGGGCGGTGTGATACTGGGCGATGCGAAAACACTGCACCTGCTGCGCGAAACTGGCCTGCGCTATCTCACCGGGGCAGCGCTCTCGCCCATGTCGGCGTTCCTGATTTTGCGCGGGTTGAAGACACTCACGTTGCGTATGGAGCGTCACAGTGTCTCTGGGCTTGCGGTCGCTCAGGCGCTCGAGGCGCACCCGGCTGTGGCTTGGGTTAGCTATCCATTTCTCGGCTCTCATCCCGACCATGAGATCGCGCGCAGACAGATGTCGCAAGGCTCGGGCATGTTGGCTCTCGGCCTCCAAACGGGGTTCGAGGGCGCGCGCCGTATGATGGACCGGCTCAAGCTGATCATCAGGGCGGTCAGCCTCGGCGACGCTGACAGTCTCATCTATCATCCGGCAAGCCTGACCCGCTCGCGCAAGTCAATCCGCAAGGACGCGCATTTGCCTGACGGAGTCGGCGACGACCTCATGCGTCTGTCGGTAGGGCTCGAAGACGCCGCCGATTTGATCGCGGATCTAGAGCAGGCGCGGGACGGGGTCTGACGCCCAACGCTTCACCCAATGTAACAACGGGAGCTTCAGCATGGCTTTCCTGAGCGGCCTTTCGGCCTTCCCAATAACGCCAAGCGACAGTGACGGCGGCGTCGATGTCCTGGCGCTTCGAAAGCTGACAGCGCGGCTTTGCGCAGCAAAGGTGGATTCCATCGGCCTGCTCGGTAGCACCGGCACCTACATGTATCTGTCGCGCGCGGAACGCCGCCGGGCGATTTGCGAGGCGCTAGACGAGACGCGTGGACGAGTCCCGCTCGTGGTGGGCGTGGGCGCTTTGCGCACCGATGAAGCGGTACACTATGCAAGTGATGCGAAGGCCCTTGGCGCAGCCGCGGGGTTGCTCGCGGCTGTTTCCTACACCCCGCTTACTGACGACGAAGTTTTCGAGCATTTTTCTACAGTGGCGCGCGAAAGCGGCCTGCCGATCGTGATCTACGACAATCCTGCAAACACGCATTTTCGCTTCACGCCAGCGCTCATCGAGCGTCTGGGACAGCTGCCTGAGATCCTCGCTATTAAAAACTCAGCCGACCGGGGCGATGCTATCAAAGGCCAACTTGCGCACCAGAAAAAAATTGTGCCGAAAGGATTCTCGATCGGCTACAGCGGCGACTGGAACGCCACCGAGGCCCTGATCGCCGGCGCCGATACATGGTACAGCGTCCTCGGTGGCATCTTGCCCGACCCCTGCCTGAGGATGGTCAGAGCCGCTCAGCAGGGCGACCACGCAGAAGCACACCGGATCGACACCACCCTGGCCCCGGTGTGGGAGCTTTTTAAGACGTTCTCGAGCCTTCGCGTCGTCTACGCAATCGCCGAGCTCCTCGAAATCTGTTCCGCCGAGCCCCCACGGCCAATCAAGCCGCTTTCCGCTGCCGCGAAGGGCCAGCTCGCCGGCGTCTTGGACCGTCTAGGATGAGGTGTCGGATCGTAAGCCGCGCGACTTCATATTGCCGAGGGAAAAATTTACGCACCGACCCTTTCGATGACTAGAGCGCGTCCTGTTTAATCTGGGTCGTATCCAGCTGCCTTGAAGTAGTTGGCGCATTCGGCTGGGGTGAAGC
>NZ_JBVVQU010000048.1:0-52048 GCF_055811555.1 Mesorhizobium sp. WSM4813 | reverse complement strand
CCCAGCCAGCAGGTTGAATCAAAATTGTCGTGATTCGGGAATCCCTACGATTCAATCAAATGACAGAACGCTCTAGTCACTTCGTTTCTTGAGCCGAGGCAGAAGGGCGGGAACGCCGCAATCCCAGGAGGCGTATTGCGAATAGGGCCTTGACCAACTCCGCCGGGGCATCGTACTTTGGATCCATGGATCCAAAGTCGATCTTTAGCGAACTCAAAGACGAGATTGAGTCAGGTGAATTGGCACCGGGCTCTGTTCTCAAGCAGGAATCGATCGCGGAGCGTTTCGGGGTCAGCCGCCAGCCCGTCCGGCAGGCCTTAGATCGGTTACTCGGGAGTGGCTTGGCCGTGCGGCGTCCCGACCGAAGCCTGGCGGTAGCGATCCTCTCAGTACGGGAGGCGACTGAACTTTGCGAAGTTCGGGCTATTCTGGAGGTCGCTGCCTTGGAGCAGTCGCAGCCGGGGCTTCAGCTTTCCGCCTTGCGTAAGGCTGAGAGGCTCAATGACGAGCTGTTCGCGGAGTACGATCCATCGCGGATTCTGGAGCTCGACCAACAGTTTCACCTCGCCCTGTACAGCGGTTGCACGAATACTCGATTGCTTAAGACGATCGGAGACCTTCGACGAGAATCGCGGCGGGCAACCCTTCACCAAGAGCGTGGCGCCAAGGAGCGAATTGATTTCTTCGAGGAACACGCGGCGATCGTTGCCGCTTGTGCGAGGCGCGATTTCAACGCTGCGGCGCAGCATCTTCGCTGCCATCTGACCCAGACGACTGCAAGACTTCTTTCCGTTCCGACAAAGGACCACTCATGAAAATGACCGTCGAAGTGCACTGGGAGCGAGAAGGAGCGGTATTCACCGACAAGCGCTACAGCCGCGCGCACATCTGGCGCTTCGACGGAGGCCAAGTGGTGCCGGCATCCGCTTCGCCGCATATCGTTCCGCTTCCTTATTCAGTGGAGGCCAACGTCGATCCAGAGGAGGCTTACATCGCGGCGATTTCCAGCTGCCACATGTTGACCTTTCTCTCGCTCGCGGCGCCCCAGGGGATCGTCGTGGAGAGCTATACCGACAAGGCGGTCGGCATGATGGAGAAGGTGGACGGACGATTGGTAGTCAGCCGCGTTGACCTCAATCCGACCATTGTCTACGCCGGGGAAACGCCAACCGCCGCAACAGAAGCGGAACTGCACCACTCGGCGCATCAACAGTGCTTCATTGCCAATTCCGTGAAGACGGAAATCCAGGTAGCCACTTGAGATACCCATTTTACCGTCGCGATTGACAACCACAATTGGGTTTCGAGCTTAAACCGGCGGGTTCTGCGGCTGGAAGAATTTGCCGCGCTCGGCGATCAGCACCATCACCAATGCGCCAAGCGACACGCTGCAGAATCCGGCGGCCAAGGGCGTCACCGTGCCGTTAAAGGCTTGGCCGATCAGCGTGCCGAGCAGACCGCCGAGGAAGGTCTGCATGAAGCCCAGAATGGACGATGCCGTGCCGGCCAGCTGGCCGAGCGGCTCCATGGCGAGCGCGTTGAAATTCGCGCCGAGTGCGCCGAACGGGACCATCGCACAGGCAAAGAAGGTGATGAAAAGCCAGAGCGGCATCTTCATTTGGATGGAAACGATCAGCCAGGCGAGGCTGATGGCCAGAAACAGGAGCAGCGCGCTCTGTGACAGGCGGCGCATGCCGATGCGGCCGACAAGGCGCGAATTCAGATAGTTCGAAAAGGCGAGCACGCCGGCAATCCCTGCGAAAATCACCGGGAACATCTCACCAACGCCGAACACGCCGACATAGATTTGCTGCGCCGAATTGATGAAGCCGAACATTGCGCCGAAGGCAAAAGTGCTGGCGAAGGCATAGCAAAGTGCCATGCGATTGGTCAGCACGATGCGGAAGCCGCCGATGATGGATTCGGCCGTCAGTGGTCTGCGATATTCGGGACGCAGCGTTTCGGGCAAGCGCAGCAGCGCCCACGCCGACACGATCAGCGCCCCGGCCGCCATGGTGATGAAGATCACGTGCCAGGTCGCGAACAGCATGATGAACTGGCCGATGCCGGGGGCGACGACCGGAATGGCCATGAACACCATGAAGATCAATGACATGACCTCGGCCATGCGCCGGCCGTCAAACGTGTCGCGCACGATCGAGACGGCGATGACGCGTGTGGCCGCGGCGCCGATGCCTTGCACTACCCGGCACAGGATAAGAATGGCGAATGTCGGGGCAATTGCCGCCGCAGCCGCTGCCGCGACATAGATCACCAGTCCTACCACGAGCGGAGCACGGCGTCCGAAGCGGTCCGAAATCGGTCCGAAGAAGAGCTGCCCGCCGCCAAAGCCGAGTATGTAGGCGGCAATCACATATTGGCGGTGGTTTTCATTTTCCACGCCGAGCGAGGCGCCGATTTGCTGCAGCGCCGGCAGCATAATGTCGATGGCCAGCGAGTTGAGCGCCATCAACGCAGCGCAAAGCGCGATGAATTCCCAGCGCGGAATAGGCAAGGTGCTTGCCTCCGGCGCTTGTGCATGCTGATCCACGGCAAGTCCGATCTTCAAACGAAAAGCGCCGGCGCACCAGCGCATTCATTCGTCTTAGGCCCCAATACGGGGAGGTACTCAGTCTGCCAAGGTGGGGGCTGGCCCGGCGTTTAGCGCATGACCCCGAAATCGGGATCGATTTCGCTGGGGATCATGCGCAAATAAAATTCAGGCGGCGCCTTTGACGCTCACGCCCTTTTCGACGAGGAACGTCTGAAGTTCGCCTGCCTGGAACATCTCGCGGATGATGTCGCAGCCGCCTACGAATTCACCCTTGACGTAGAGCTGAGGGATCGTCGGCCAGTTGGAATATTCCTTGATACCTTGCCGCAGCTCGGCCGAGGTCAGCACGTCGACGCCCTTGTAGTCGGCCCCGATGTAGTCGAGGATCTGCACGACCTGACCGGAAAATCCGCATTGCGGGAAACCGGGCGTGCCCTTCATGAAGAGAACGACGTCGTTGCCTTTCACTTCGCTGTCGATGTAGTCGTTGATACCGCTCATAGAGAATCCTTTCATGCCCGCGAGAGTCGGGCTCGAAACATGCCCTTCAAATAAACCCATAGGTTGCCTGAAACAAGACGTTTGCCGCATCGTCACGCAAATGGCGCAAAGGATGGCATGATATTGGGCCAAGAGCATCGGCCAGCTATTTCCCAAGGGAGCGATAAAAAGGCGAGATAGCGCGACAATCCTGATCGGTATTGTGCTCGTTACGCTGGCTTGATCCGGTGGCTCAGGCAATCGCGATCTGGTGCTCGCAAGTCAGTCTCGGCAGCTTTGCACGCCTGTTCCGCGATGCGCTGCACTGCCCCAACGCGCTTTTCTTCGACGGGCGGTCTCGGCGCTGTCGAATGGCGAGAGATCGATCGTCGCGAAAAATATCCGGCAGGGCCGATCATTGCCGTCTCGACGAAAAAGGACGCCGAAGCCCTCAGTCCGGCACGCTGGTCTGCAGGGCGAGCGCGTGCAGCACGCCGCCCATATTGCCCTTCAGCGCGTCATAGACCATCTGATGCTGCTGGACACGGCTTTTGCCGCGAAAGCTTTCGGCTACCACCTCGGCTGCATAATGGTCGCCGTCGCCGGCCAAGTCGCGAATCGTCACCTTGGCGTCCGGAATGCCTTCCTTGATCAGCCGTTCGATGTCGTGCGCGTCCATTGCCATGCGAGGATTCCTTGTTCAGGTCGTGATCTCATAGATATGATCGAATGGCGGATGAACCACACCCAAAAGACCCCATTCGATCATATCACGGGTCCACGACCTCATTTGCCATGAAGCGAGGAAACCAGGATTCGTGGGCAGCGGTCAATTCTCCGACCGGGATTGCCCGTGCCTCGCCGAGTTTCAGGTCACTACCGCCGGTCGAGCCGATCCACGGTGCGAAGATACCGAGCTTGCTCTGCTGTTCGCGAATGGCGTCCCATTCCTTGCTTTGCGGATCGATCGACAGCGTCAGGAGATAGCGGCCCTGATCCTCGCCGAACCAGACCGGGATCGGATCGGTCCCGACCAGGCCGGGGACGGTCGCGCCGATGCCGGACGCCATCGCCATCTCGGCCAGCGCGACGGCAATGCCGCCATCGGATACGTCATGCGCAGCGGTAACGACGCCGGAGGCGATCAGGGCGCGCACATGGTCGCCGACGCGCTTTTCATGGTCGAGGTCGACCGGCGGCGGCGGGCCGTCGGTGCGGCCATGAATGTCGCGCATGTAGGCCGACTGGGCGAGATGCGTTCCCCACATGGACGGCGCGCCGACCAGCAGGATCATCTGGCCCTCGGCGGCAAAGCCGATCCGCGCCATCTTGGACCAGTCGGCGATCAGTCCGACGCCGCCGATGGTCGGCGTCGGCAAGATGCCTTGTCCGTTGGTTTCGTTGTAGAGCGAGACATTGCCGGAAACGATCGGAAAGCCGAGCGCGCGGCAAGCGTCGCCAATGCCTTTCACGGCGCCGACCAACTGGCCCATGATCTCGGGCCGTTCCGGGTTGCCGAAATTGAGATTGTCAGTGGCCGCGAGCGGCAGGGCGCCGGTGGCGGTAAGATTGCGCCAGCATTCGGCCACCGCCTGCTTGCCGCCCTCGTAGGGGTCGGCCTCGCAATAGCGCGGCGTCACGTCGGAGGAGAAGGCGAGCGCCTTGGTCTGATGACCTTCGACTCGCACCACGCCGGCATCGCCGCCCGGAAGCTGCAGCGAATTGCCTTGGATCAACGTGTCGTACTGTTCCCATACCCAGCGGCGCGACGACAGGTCGGGTCCGCCAAGCAGTTTCAGCAGCGCCTCGGCGACATCCGCTTGCGGTGCATCGCTGGCCGCCAGGGGCGCCGGCTTCTTCGGCTCGGTCCAGGGGCGGTCATATTCCGGCGCCTGGTCGCCGAGATCCTTGATCGGCAGGTTGGCGACCTCGTCGCCCTGGTGCAGCACGCGAAAGCGCAGATCGTCGGTTGTCTTGCCGACGATGGCGAAGTCGAGGCCCCATTTGTGGAAGATCGCCTCGGCTTCCTTTTCCTTTTCGGGGCGCAGCACCATCAGCATGCGCTCCTGGCTCTCCGACAGCATCATCTCATAGGCGCTCATGCGCTCCTCGCGCACCGGCACCTTGTCGAGGTCGAGCTCGATGCCGAGATCGCCCTTTGCCCCCATCTCGACCGCCGAGCAGGTGAGGCCTGCGGCCCCCATGTCCTGGATGGCGATGACGGCGCCGGACGCCATCAGTTCGAGGCAGGCTTCGAGCAGGCATTTTTCGGTGAACGGGTCGCCGACCTGAACGGTCGGCCGCTTCTCGTCGATTTTGTCGTCGAATTCGGCCGAGGCCATGGTTGCACCGCCGACGCCGTCGCGGCCGGTCTTGGCGCCGAGATAGACGACCGGCAGGCCGACGCCCTTAGCTTCCGACAGAAAGATCGCATCGGTCTTGGCAAGCCCCGCCGCAAAGGCGTTGACCAGGATGTTGCCGTTGTAGCGCGCGTCAAAATTGACCTCACCGCCGACCGTCGGCACACCGAAGGAGTTGCCATAGCCGCCAACGCCGGCAACGACGCCGGCAACCAGATGCTTGGTCTTGGGGTGGTCCGGCGCCCCGAAGCGCAGCGCGTTCATTGCCGCGATCGGCCGCGCGCCCATGGTGAATACATCGCGCAGGATGCCGCCGACGCCGGTCGCCGCCCCTTGATAGGGCTCGATGTAGGAAGGATGGTTATGGCTCTCCATCTTGAAGACGACGCAGTCGCCGTCGCCGATGTCGACCACGCCGGCATTCTCGCCCGGCCCCTGGATGACCTGCGGCCCGGTGGTCGGCAGCGTGCGCAGCCACTTTTTCGAGGATTTATACGAGCAGTGCTCGTTCCACATCGCCGAGAAGATGCCGAGCTCGGTAAAGCTCGGCTCGCGCCCGACCAGGTCGAGGATGCGCTGATATTCGTCGGGCTTCAGCCCATGCGCGGCAATGAGTTCCTGAGTGATTGGCACGGAATTGGAAATGGTCATGGGCGGCAATTTACATCCTTGGGATCGAGCCCCGTCTTATCGCAAGCTTTGCAGCCGATACACCCATCACGCGACGAAAAACTATGGAAAGCGATAGGGCGCAGCAAGTAGCGAAAGATCGCCACTCGACCCGCCGGTTTCAAGCCGGCTCAGGAGAAACTGTCGTAGCCGGCGCGGCCTTCGTCCAGAAGCCGCCGGATCACGCCGACGCCACCCGCGATGTCCTCTCGACGACTCGGCTGTGAAACGCCAAAACGCACCCCGTGAAAAACCTGCTCGGAGCGGCCGGCCTTGAACTCGTCCTCATCATCGATGAGCACGCCATGTTCGAGGCAGGCATTCTTGAAGGTACCGGAAAGCCATGGATCAGGAAGGGTGAGCCAGACAAAGGGCACATTGTCCACTGCCTTGAAGTCAAACCCGGCCAGTGTCTCGTGCACGATCGCCATGCGCGCGTTGATCTCGACGATGCTGCGCTTGCGCATCTCGCTGGCCTGGCCGGACAGAACAAGCCGGCTACACACTTCCGCCAGCAGGAAGGGGAGGCCCCCCGTCAGCATCTTGTGGGCGACTCGGATCCGATGACGATAGGCCGGCGGGCAGGCGAGCCAGCCGCCGCGAACGCCCGCCGCGACGGATTTCGACAGGCCGCCGGCAACGATGGTCCGTTCGGGAGCATATTCGGCCAATAGCGGGGTCGGGTCGTCGGTCAGATCGCCATAGAGATCGTCCTCGATCAGAACGACATTGTATTCGCGCGCGACGCGCGCGATGGCCTCGCGGCGTGTTGCCGACAGCGTCACCAGTGTTGGGTTCTTGGCCGTCGGCATCAGGAACATCATTTTCGGGTGTTTTTGCGCGCAGACGCGCTCGAAATCCTCTGGATCGAGTCCTTCCTCGTCCGACGTTACCAGCGCGGTCCGGCGTCCGATCAGGCCGGCGCTGCGTGAAATCTGCGAATAGGTGAGGTGCTCGAAGACGATATAATCGCCAGGCGTGGTGAGCGCGGCAATCGCCGCCATAACCGCGGCATGGGTGCCGAGCGTCGGAACGATGCCATCAGGGCTCGGGCGAAACGAATTTCGCGATAGCCAGCTGCAGCCGGCCTCGAACCAGCGGTCGGGAAAATCCCGGGTATAGCTTGAAATCTCATACGGATGGTCCTGCGCCGTGCGCGAGAGCGCATCGGCGACAATGGCGCCCTGACCAATATCCGGCGCAGCTGTGCTGTCGAAGCGCAACTTGCCGCGAGGCGCATCGATATAGCGCGTGCCTTCCACATGCGGGTCGGATGCCAGCAGATCGGTCTTAGTCTCATGCCGGCCCAGGACATAGGTTCCGCGCCCGACTTCGCCGCTCACCAGCCCCCGTTCGCGCAACAATTGGTAGGCCCGGCCGACCGTGCCGACGGTCGTGCCGATGTCGTATGCCAGATCTCGCTGCGGCGGCAGTTTTGCCCCCGCATCGATCACGCCACGGTCGATGTCGGTTTCAATGGAATCTGCAAGCCGCTGGTAGAGGGGCCCCGAGCCGGACGTAAGATCTGGAAGCCAATTTGTCATGGTGACAATTTTTTATATTGCACCGAATTGAGAGTCAATACATATGGATTGCGTGACAAAAGGGTACAATCTCGAATTCCGGTAGCAAGAAAATGGCTGCAATCGATACAATCCGTTACACGAGAGCTGAATTGCTCGAAGCGCGTCCGTCAGGCCGGCAAGGCTATGTCCGTCGCCTGGTGCGTATGGTCAGGTCATTCGCAAACCGGATTGGCAGCCTGCTGGATCGCCGGCGCAGCCGGCTGGTCCTGCTGGAGATGACCGATGATCAGCTCAAGGATATCGGCATCTCGCGCGTCGATGCCCACCGTGAGGGTCTGAGACCGTTCTGGGACTGAAAGATACATTAAGCTTGAGTGCATCTAAGAAGACACGGTCCTAGGACGCCTTTTTCGTGCTTGATAGTTACCGGGGCTCCTCATCCGCGAGATGCCGTGGTGGTCTGCAAGCACCGCGACTATGCACAGCGCGAGAAAAAGCCCGGTAGTGGCCAGCGCCGACACGGCCGCTGGCGGCGCCGTTCTTGGCGAGATCGAGGAACGGGTAGGGCACTTCGCCTGATATCGGCGCCCGCGCCAGTGCATAGGCCAAATAGGCGACGGATAGATCATCCACCAGGAGATGTCGCGCCACCGCGTCGAGCCATCGGCGCCTGCCACAAGCCACCACAGCACGAACAGTACCGGCGCTACATAGTGCAGCAGGATGTCGCAGAGCAGGAACAGACCCTGCGGCTGCCAAAGCTGCGCCAGGACCGTGGCATAGATAATGAAGACCAGGGTGATGGCAACCGCTACGCCCGCTCGCATCCGCGGCGCGGCAAAGGCCGGAACCAGGCGTAGCCACCGGGCGACAGTAGCGAAACATGCACGAGTACTGCGCCGATATTAGTCAGAATGGTGAAGAAGCTGAAGTAGAAGACCAGAGAGCCAACAAAACTGCGGCCGGCTGCCATCGACGCCGGAATGGTGATGCAGATTTGCAGGACAAGCGCGGCCAAGCCTATGACCAGACCGGCAATCTGCAGGAAGCGGCTCACAGCCCTACGCAGCCGCACCGCAGGCTGGATTCCCAGCCTGCCAGCGGGCGATGTCCGAGCCGATGCGTGCACCGAGCGGCTCGGCCATCAGCGGACCGTAGACGTCGATGCGGCGCGAATTGCCTTGCGCCTGCACGACCAGCAACGGCTTTCCGCCATAATGCTTGACCGGGACCAGCAGGAAGCGCGGCGTGCCGGTGAAAGAATTCAGTTCATTGGCCATCTGATAGGGCTTGAAGGCGGGATCCTTGCTGGCGATCCAGCATTTGTGGGCGGCGATCGCCACCTGTTCCATGGCAAGCAGCGCCGCACTCTTGCCCGAAGGCGCCGGCGCGCTTTTCGGCTTCGACTGGCAGGAGGCGAGCACAAGGCCGGCGGCGGCGACGAGAGCGAGCCGGGCAATCGTCTGTCTCATGGTCAGGCGGCGCCTATTTCGAGTTCGGAAAAGGGATGAGCGCTGAAGCTATCAAGCGGCGATGCCGAGGGCACTTTCGAACAGTGCCCGGCCGTCGCTGCCGCCATGCGCCGCTTCGATCAGGTTCTCGGGATGCGGCATCAGGCCGAGCACATTGCCCTGGCTGTTGATGATACCGGCAATGTCGTTTATCGAGCCGTTGGGATTGGTGCCTTCCGCATAGCGGAACACGACCTGGCCTTCGCCTTCGAGCCTGCGAAGCGTCTCGGCGTCGGCAAAGTAATTGCCGTCGTGATGCGCCACCGGCGAGCGGATGATCTGGCCCGGCTGATAGCGGCGGGTGAACATCGTGTTGGCGTTGGCGATCTGCAGCTTGACCTGCCGGCAGACGAATTTCAGCGACGTGTTGCGCATCAAGGCGCCCGGCAAAAGACCGGCCTCGACCAAGATCTGGAAGCCGTTGCAAACGCCGATGACCATGACGCCCTTGGCCGCCTTTTCGGCGACCGCCCGCATCACCGGCATGCGCGCGGCAATGGCGCCGCAACGCAGATAGTCGCCGAAGGAGAAGCCGCCGGGGATGGTGATCAGGTCGACATCGGGGATTTCGGTGTCGGTCTGCCAGACGGTGACCGGTGGTGTTCCCGAAATCTTGGTCAGCGCCGCGATCATGTCGCGGTCACGGTTGAGGCCAGGGAGGAGGACGACGGCTGATTTCATTTCGGTTCGTAAGGCCTCTGGGCTTCGGCGAGTTCGCGCAGATCTAGACGGCGTTCAATATGTTCCAGGCGCTCGTCCTGGCGAGCCAGCACGCCATAGATGTTCTTCACGTCACCCTCGGTGGCGATGAGATGGCCGCGGATAGAGCCGAGCTCGGACTTTACCTCCCCGAGCGTCAGATCTATCCGGTCCAGCCGCGACTGAATTGACTTGAGAACTTCAAATATCAAGCTTCCATCAATCTCGGCCATCTGCCCTCCGGCACAACCTCAGATAATCGCCACACTATAGTTCTCAATCACCGTATTCGCCAGAAGCTTGTCGCACATCGCTTTGAGGTCGGCTTCGGCCTTGGTCTTGTCGCTCTCCGCAAGCTCGACGTCAAAAACCTTGCCCTGCCGCACTTGGCCGACGCCGAATCCCATCCCGGACAGCGCATGTTCGATCGCCTTGCCTTGCGGGTCGAGCACGCCATTCTTGAGGGTTACGGTAATGCGGGCCTTGATCACGCTGGACATGCTCCTGTTCGAAGTGTTGGACGGCAAAAATCTCAGTGCGGCTTGCCTTTGACGCCATCGGTCGAGGCGACGAGCACTGGTCCGGCGGGACGCGGCGGCTCGTTCTCATTCATGATGCCGAGGCGGCGGGCGACTTCCTGATAGGCTTCGACCAGCCCGCCCATGTCGCGGCGGAAACGGTCCTTGTCAAGCTTGTCCTGGGTCGCCACGTCCCACAGACGGCAGGAGTCCGGCGAGATCTCGTCGGCAACGACGATGCGCATCATGTCGCCCTCGAACAAGCGGCCGCACTCGATCTTGAAGTCGACGAGCTGGATGCCGACGCCCATGAACAGGCCGGAAAGGAAATCGTTGACGCGGATGGCCAGGGCCATGACGTCGTCGATTTCCTGCGGGCTCGCCCAGCCGAAAGCGGTGATGTGCTCTTCAGACACCATCGGGTCGTCGAGCGCGTCGGCCTTGTAATAGAATTCGATGATCGAGCGCGGCAGCACGGTGCCTTCCTCGATGCCGAGACGCTTGGCCAGCGAACCGGCGGCGACATTGCGCACCACCACCTCGAGCGGAATGATCTCGACTTCCTTGATCAGCTGCTCGCGCATGTTGAGCCGGCGGATGAAGTGGGTCGGAATGCCCATCCGGTTGAGATGGTTGAAGATGTGCTCGGAAATGCGGTTGTTGAGCACTCCCTTGCCATCGACGATTTCGTGCTTCTTCTTGTTGAAAGCGGTCGCGTCGTCCTTGAAGAACTGGATCAGTGTTCCCGGCTCAGGTCCCTCATAGAGGATCTTGGCCTTGCCTTCATAAATGCGGCGGCGATTTTTCATCTGATCTTTTCTCTGGATTTCCGGGCAGGCGGCAAGCGACCAGTTCCTGTCCGTCCGCCTAAATTAGTGCGGCAACGGTAGGGGTTCAATGCCGGTGTCTATCCCAATCGCACTGTTTGCTCAATCGGCAAATCCTTTCAATCACCGCTTTCCGGAATGAAATGCCGCAGCGCAGCAAGTGACGTACCATATTGACCGGCCCGTGGCCTTTTGGTTTGTGCTGCGGCAATACACATATTCCAACTGCCGACGAATCGGATTTGACCGGAGGGATGCCATGAGCAGCATGAAAGATCGCGAGGAGGGCTTCGAGCGCAAGTTCGTAATCGACGAGGAACTCCGGTTCAAGGCAGCGGCCCGCCGCAACAAGGCGCTCGGCCTGTGGGCCGCCGAAAAGCTCGGCAAGGCCGGGGCCGACGCCGAAGCCTATGCCAAGCAGGTCGTCCTCGCCGACATCGAGGAAGCCGGCGACCACGACGTTTTCCGCAAGATACGCAAGGATTTCGACGAAGCCGGGGTCGTCCAGTCGGACCATCAGATTCGCCGCACCATGGACGATCTGATGGCGCAGGCCATCGAGCAGATCAAGAACACCTGATCCTTGCTTTGAGCCAATCGACACGCTGGACCAATCGACCGCCCGGTCCCTCCGGGCGGTTTTTCTTTGCCTTTGCAGCTGTTTCCGGCTGAACTGCATTAGAGCGACATGCATCCATTCGGACGCACAAAGTACGCTCTCAAACTTTGACTCCTCGCATCGGGCTTGCCGATTGTGGGCCGATGCGAGAGCGATTAAGGAAGGCGCCCATGTCCCTCAAGTCACGCCTTGCGGCCGATGAAACGTTGTGCACCGCATGGTCCGGCGTGCCTGATGCCCTGACGGTCGAGATTCTGGCCAGACAGGGTTTCGATGCCGTCACGCTAGACATGCAGCATGGCGGACATCACGAGGATAGCGTGCTGCGCGGCCTTGGGCCGGTGCTGGCCGCCAACAAACCGGCGCTGGTGCGCATTCCGGTCGGCCGCTTCGACATGGCCAGCCGCGCGCTCGATTTCGGCGCCGAGGCGGTGATTGCGCCGATGGTGAATTCGGTGGCGGACGCGCGGCTGTTTGCCGCCGCCATGAAGTACCCGCCACTCGGCGAGCGCTCGTGGGGGCCGACTTATGCCTTTCCGCGTCAAGGCAAGGGCGACTATGCCGACTGGCTGCGCGACAGCAACGAGCGCACCATGGCTTTCGCCATGGTCGAGACGCGCGCTGCCCTCGATGCGCTCGACGGCATCCTCGACACGCCGGGTATCGATGGCATCTTTCTCGGCCCGTCGGACTTCTCGATCGCCTGGTCGAACGGCACCACCGTCAGTTCGACGCTGGAAAGCATGATGGAAACCGTCGCCTCGATCGCCGAGCGGACACGCAAGGCCGGCAAGCATGCGGCGATCTACGTCGTCGAACCGGCCATCGCCGGCCGCGTGGTGTCGATGGGTTATCGGCTGCTGGCGATGGGCTCCGAGCACGCGCTGATCGGCCTGGGGGCAAAGACCCTGCTGAAGAGCGTCAAGGACTCGATCGGCTCCTAAAGGTCGGTCAGGAACTTAGCAAAAGTCATCGATCCTTCGGGCCACGGCCCGAAGCCGGAATCGGCGTTGAGATGGCCGGCATCGCCGGCATCGATGAACAGCGAGCCCCAGGCGCCGGCAATGTCCTCGGCCACGCCGAACGCGCAGAACGGGTCGTTGCGGCTGGCGATCACCACCGAAGGGAATGCCAGCGGCTCGCGCGGATAGGGGCCGAAGGTCATCAGGTGCCTGGGTTTTATCTTAAGATTGGCGACGTCGGGCGGCGCCACGAAGAAGGCTCCGGCGACCGGACGTTGGAACTGCGGCATTGCCTGGATCACGGCGGCGACGCCGAGTGAGTGGGCGACGATAACGACCGGCCGCTCGGCCTCGTTGACCGCTTTCGCCACGCTCGCTGTCCAATCCTCGCGCACAGGCTTCGACCATTCCGCCTGCTCGACGCGGCGTGCCGTCGACAATTTCGATTGCCAGCGGCTCTGCCAATGGTCGGGGCCGGAATTGGTGTAGCCCGGCACGATGAGAATGTCTGCATCCCTGACTTTCATGGCGCGCATGTAGCGAGGGACACGGTTTCGTGCAACTGCGCATGATCCCAAAAAGTGTGAAGCGGTTTTTGGATAAGATCATGCGCAACTGGGTCTGATCATCAGTGCGATTGCTCACAATAGTGAACACCATGTTCGCATCCTGGCGTCTTGTGTGAACGATCGCGATCGACGATCTGTTATCGGGAAAAGAAACAGCCGTGTAATGAGAACCAGGATTTTGGAACTGACACGACGTACATGGTGGCGCCGGGCTCCTGGCTTTGGGGATCTCGTCGAGGGCCGCCCAAACGGAGACTTTGATGAGCGAACTGCCTTTTGCCGCCACCACCCCGGTCAGCGTTGCCCGCGTCGGGTTGCGCGCGCGGAATGCCGAAAGCCTGGCCGCTTACTATCGCAACATCGTCGGCCTGCGGGAACTGAGCCGCGCCGGCGGCACAATCTCGCTAGGCGCCGCCAATCGCCCCTTGCTCGACATCGAAGCGGATGCATCGGCGAAGCCCGACGATCCGCGCAGCGCCGGCCTCTTCCACACCGCCTTCCTGCTACCCAGCCGGGCCGATCTCGGGCGCTGGATCAACCACGCCATAGCTAACAATATCGGCATCGACGGCGCTTCCGACCATCTGGTCAGCGAGGCGCTTTACCTGACCGATCCTGATGGCAACGGCATCGAGATCTATGCCGACCGCCGCCATGAGGACTGGAAGTGGAATGGTGACAAGGTGGCGATGGCGACCGAACGGCTGAACATTTCGTCGGTTGTTGCCGAAGTGCCGGCCGGCGATGCCGGCTGGCAGGGTATGCCGGACAACAGCATCATCGGCCATGTCCATCTGCGCGTCGGTCGGCCGGAAGACGCCGAGGCCTGGTGGCACCAGGAGTTCGGCTTCGACACGGTGGCGAAATATGGCAGCGCAGCGGTGTTCCTGTCGTCAGGCGGCTACCATCACCACATCGGCGCCAACTCGTGGCAAAGCGCCGGCGCCGGCCGTCGCGATCCTTCCCGGTCCGGCCTGGCCTGGGTCGAAATGCGTTCGGACAATGTGACTGTTGCAACGACCCGTGAAGACCCTTGGGGCACGGTGATCAGGACCGTTCCCGGCAAGGCTTGAGCGTTTCGAAAGCCTGTTAGAGCCGAGCCTTTTCCAGCAGGCGGCCGAGCATGAGCAGGCCCGCCGGCCAAAGGCCGAGGCGAGTCTCGTTGCCATATGGCCGAGATCGCCGGCATCGGCGAGGTCCGCGCCCCAGGCAGCGGCGAACGCTGTCGCCTGGTCGAAGGTGACGCGCGGGTCGGTGCGGCTAGCCACCACTAGGGTTGGAAAGGGTAAGCGTTTCAGCGGCATCGGCGCAAAGGGACGAACCAGGTCGAAGGAAGGATCCGGATCCTCGACATTGGTTGCGGCAACCAGTAACGCGCCTGCAACCTTGTTAAGCTGGCTTTCGCTGGCGCCGGCCGCCCACTTCACCGCCGTCGCCACCGCCAGCGAGTGCGCAAGCAGCACCACGCGCCGAGGTGCCGCGGCAATCGCGTTGTCCACCCGGCCAATCCAGTCCCCGGGATTCGGCCTGTCCCACTCGGCCTGCAGCACGCGGCTTGAATTGGGGAACGACTGGCACCAATGCGACATCCAGTGATCTGGCCCGGAATTGCCGCGCCCTGGCAGGGCGAGAAAATCAAAATCTCCGGCCGCCGAAATCATCACGCTTCTCCGAACACGCGCTTGAAGATCGTGTCGACATGCTTGGTATGATAGCCAAGGTCGAATTTTTCACGAATCTCGGCTTCGGGCAAGACTGCAGTGACTTCCTTGTCGGTCAAAAGTTCCTCAAGGAAATCAGCGCCTTGCTCCCACACTTTCATGGCGTTTCGCTGCACCATCCGGTAGGCGTCCTCACGGCTGACGCCCGCCTGGGTTAGCGCCAGCAGCACACGCTGCGAATGCACGAGGCCGCGGAACTTGTTCATGTTCTTCAGCATGTTGTCGGGATAGACGAGCAGTTTGTCGACGACGGTCGTCAGCCGCGACAGTGCGAAGTCCAGCGTCACCGTGGCGTCCGGGCCGATCATGCGCTCGACCGACGAATGCGAAATGTCGCGCTCGTGCCAGAGCGCCACGTTCTCCATCGCCGGCAGCGCGAAGGAACGCACCATGCGCGCAAGCCCGGTGAGGTTTTCGGTCAGCACCGGGTTGCGCTTGTGCGGCATCGCCGAAGAGCCTTTCTGTCCGGGTGAAAAATACTCTTCCGCCTCCAGCACCTCGGTACGCTGCAGATGGCGGATTTCTGTCGCCAGCCGTTCGATCGACGAGGCGATGACACCGAGCGTTGCGAAGAACATGGCGTGGCGGTCGCGCGGGATCACCTGCGTCGACACCGGCTCCGGCTTCAATCCGAGTCTCTTCGCCACATGCTCTTCGACATAGGGGTCGATGTTGGCGAAGGTGCCGACAGCACCGGAGATGGCGCAAGTCGCAATATCCTCACGCGCGTGCACCAGCCGCTCGCGGCAGCGCGAGAATTCGGCATAGGCCTGCGCCAGCTTGATGCCGAAGGTGGTCGGCTCGGCATGGATGCCGTGGCTGCGGCCGATGGTGACGGTGTCCTTGTGTTCAAAGGCGCGGCGCTTGAGCGCCGCCAGCAGGCCGTCGATGTCGGCCAGAAGGATGTCGCTGGCTCGGGTGAGCTGCACGGCAAAGCAGGTGTCGAGAACGTCCGAGGATGTCATGCCCTGATGGATGAAGCGGGCATCCGGGCCGACGAATTCGCTGAGATGGGTGAGGAAGGCGATGACGTCGTGCTTGGTCACGCGCTCGATCTCGTCGATGGCCTCGACGTCGAACTTCGCGGCCCCGCCTTTTTCCCAGATGGTCTTGGCGGCCTCCTTCGGGATCACGCCGAGCTCGGCCAGTGCGTCGCAAGCGTAGGCCTCGATCTCGAACCAGATGCGGAACCGGGTTTCGGGCGACCAGATGGCCACCATTTCCGGCCGGGAGTAGCGAGGGATCATCCGTCAGTCCTGACTTGCGAGTGCGTTCGCCCGCGTCCTAACAGAGGCAGACAAAATCCTCAACGCTGCTGCCGCGCAAACCAGATGCTGGTGAGAGCCAGCGCGATGAAACCGAGCGGAAAATAAAGCCGGATGCCCAGAACGATGAATTGGTAGAACGCCGTCGCCACGGTGTGCACGAACTGGATGGCCCACGCGATGGTCAGTGCGGGTTCATGCCACTGAGCATAGTAGGAACGGTATTGCAGCGCAAAGAGCCCGCCGGTGAGGCCGATCGTAGTGGCAAGAAGGCAGACAAACGCGGCCGCCAAGGCAACTTGCCAATGCCGCCCGAGCGAGACGAGCCGCGCCAGGAACAGACCGACTGGAAAGGCGAGCGCACCGCCGACCGCATAGAGCAACGAGACGAAGCGGATCTTTGCCGGGGTCTCCCAGTCGTCCACCAGCAGATTGACAAGCGCGCTGGCGCCCATCGCTGCGGCCCACAGCAGGGCGCCGCAAACCGCGGCGCGCGGCGATGGCAAGGCCTTGCGGATACGATCCAGGCGGTTGCGTATGGCGGGGAGCGGCGTCACAGCCGGCCGGTCACCGCGATCCAGCGATAGTCCGGCCCTTCGAAGCCGTACTGGCGCACCGCGATCAGCACGGCATAGGCGCTGAGGCCCTGCATGGAAAATGTCTGCACCGCGCCGATCCGATAGCCGTTCGGGCAGCCTCTACTTTTGGGGATCGACTTGTCCTCGTGCAGGAGCTCAGTCTTGCCACCGTCTTTCGCCTCCATGCGCAACAGGCGAAAGCCGTTGATCTCGCCAAGGCTTTGGCAGTTTTCGGTATCGTTCATACCGATCTCGTCGAGCCGGAATTCGAGCGGATCGTCGACCGGCGAAAAGATCGGGCGCGGGTTGACGACCATGCGGAACGGATCGGCCGAAAGTTCGGTCACCGGGTTGAAGCCGGCGGTGATGCCGCGATTCGCGGTCAATTCCGCCTGCTTGATGATGGCTTCGCCTTTCTGCCGAGCCGCAAGGCGCGCCGCGTCGAGCGTTGCGTTCTCGTCGTCAAGCCGCACCCTGACCGGTGTGCCCGTGAGAAAACTGTCGTCGGCGGTGTTGGTGTAGTAGCGATTGGCATAAGGAAATCCCGATCCGTCCTGGACGCCATACTCCTCGAAGGCGAAGATGCCGCCGTCCCTGGTGAAGCCAAGGATTTCAAGCTCGGCGACATCGCCGGCATGCGTGTCGAGCGAAGTTGCAAACTGGGCAAGGAGGGAAACGGCAAACAGGGCAAGGATTCGCATCGGATTTCCGTTTGAGCAGCCAGCGTTGCTTCGATCACTATCACGACATCGTCAAAACGTCGTGCCCAATGAGGCGCAAAGCCGATGCATCCAATCGCGCTGTCATTTGTTTTATGTCGGCAGCTTCACCGCATCGGCCCGAAAATCGGAATCGATTTTCGGAAAGTTCGATGCGTTGATTTAAAGTGTTTAGAGCGCCCTTTGCGCGTCTAAAAGGACGCGCGGCGCTCTAATGGAGAACCCACAATGACCGATGCAGCCAGCATTCGTGAACATATGGAAGTGATCGGCGCCGACGGCGTCCATGTCGGCACAGTTGACAAAGTTGAGGGACAACGAATCAAGCTGACCAAGCGCGACAGCGGCGAGGGCGCTCACAGGGGGCACCACCACTATATTCCGCTCAGCCTGGTAGCCGAAATCGAGGGACAGAAAGTGCGGCTGTCGGCGAACTCGGATGTTGCAGTCACGTTCGAGGAAGAAAAATCCGATCCCACCTGATGACAGGCCACGGCGGTGTGCATTCAGCGCGACGACCAGACCGGAAACAGGTCGCCGTCGGCTGGCGTTGCGGCAAAGACGCCGCGGCTGATGGCGCGCGCCATGGTGGCGCCGGCCGCCGCGTAAAGCTCGATCGCGTCGTTGGGCGCAAGCTCGATGCCGCTCTTGCCGGTCGCCAGCGCGAAAACCAGATCCCCGTCGGCCGGCGTGTGTGTCGGCCAGATGGCGCGGACGAAGCCGTCATGCGCTGATATCGCCAAGCGTTTGGCGGCCGCCTTGGTGAGGACAGCGTCCGTGGCGATGACGGCGATGGTCGTGTTGCCGCCGACCTTCGCCCGCTTCCCGATATGCTTGTCGCGAAACTTCAGCAGGATCGTTTTCGCGTCCTCCGGCATAGGCGAGGGATAGCCAAGCCCGCCGAACTCGTCGCCGATCTCGAAGGGCGCCGCCCAGAAGTGGCGGGTTTGGGCGATCGTCACCGAGCCGGTCGGATTGACGGCGGCGAGCGCACCGATGGTGACGCCGCTGTCGAGCACCGTCGAGGCCGAGCCGAGGCCGCCCTTGAGGCCGGAACTCAACGCGCCGGTGCCCGCGCCGACAGTGCCGAGCGGAAAATCGATGCCGACTGCCTGCGCCGCCTCATAGCCGAGATCGCGGTAAGGCGGATAGCGACCCCAATCCTTGTCGCCGCCATTGCGCAGGTCGAACAGGATCGCCGCCGGCACGATCGGCACGCGAAAGCCGCCGACCTCGACACCGATGCCCTTTTCACGCAGCGCCGCCTGTACGCCGGAGGCGGCGTCGAGACCGAAGGCCGAACCACCCGAAAGCACTACAGCATGGATCGCCTCGATCGAATTGTGCGGCTCGAGCAGGTCGGTCTCGCGGGTGCCCGGCGCCCCGCCCAGGATCTGGACACCTGCCACCGCCGGTACGTCGCAGACGATGGTGGTTACCCCGGACCTCAGCCTCACATCGGAAGCGTTGCCGACGCTCAGGCCGGCGACATCGGTGATGAGATTGCGCGGCCCTGTCCGAAACATCATCTGGTCTCCGCCGGCACGAAATTTGCGCCGTTGAAACGGAAGACCCGATAGAGGTTTTCGGTCAAGTCGCCCTTGCCGTCAAAGCGGATCGGCCCGATTGCGGTGCTGAAGTCACGCCCGGTGAGCGTGTCGGCCAGTGGATAGCCGGCGGTTTCCGCCAGGGCCGTCGCCGCCTCGGCGATCTCGACCGCCGCATAGGCCGGCAGCGTGTAACCCTCTGGCACGATCTTTTGTGCGGCAAAGCTTTCGAGCACCTTGGAGTCGGCGACATCATCCCATTCGGGCGGCGCGATCATCAGCGTGCCCTTGGCATAGGGCACATCGCCGGGCGGTGTGCGCAGCGCTTCGCCGCCGGCAAAGGTGATGTCGGCATCGAGTTGGCCGGCGTCGCGGCCCATGATGGCGATGTCTTCGCCGTCGCCGCCGGCGAAGACATGCGTTGCACCGGCCTTCCTCAGTCGCCCGACCAGCCCGATCTGGTTGTCGAGCTGCGGCCGGAATGTGTCGACGAACACCGGTTTCAGCGCCGCCTGCTCGGCTGCCGCCCGAAGCGTCTCGGCGATTTCGCGGCCGTAAATGGTGCCGTCGTCGACGATTGCGAACAGTTCGTTCTGCCATCGGCGGGTCAGATTGGAGGCGACGGCGTTGCGCTCGTCATCGCCGCGCGGCCCAAGCCGAAAGATCGGCCAGCCGGTCTTGGCGCGCCGGTCAGTCAGACTTTCGGTGCGCACGCCGAGGGTGATGACCGGTATGTCGGCGTCCTTCAGGATCGGCAGTGCCGCCTCGATCGCCTCGGTGCAGAGGAAGCCGACCACCACGCCGACTTTCGCCGCAACGAAATCCCTCGCTGCGGCAGCCCCACCATCGGCTGTGCAGGCGTCGTCGACAACCTTGATCTGGGCGCCGTTCGCCTCTGCCGCCAGGCCGGCGCCCGCCTCGATCTGTTTGCCGAGGATCGCCGACGGCCCGGACAGCGGTGCCGCGACGCCGACCAGCAGCGTCTCAGCGTTCGCATCGCCCGCGAGAGACAGCCAGGCCAGCACCGCTATTGTCGTTGTCCTGGGTCGCATGCGAGCGAAGAATTCCTCTGCGCCGGTCGCGTGTTTGCTGGGGCCACTTCCTGCCAAGACCTAAAGGCTGGTCAGCTTTCACGCAACACGCGAAATTCAAGATGCATGTCAACCACTTCGCTTGTGGCATGCAATATGCCGTCATATATAACGGTTGGGTTCATCTCGCTTCAAACCAATGGAAATCGCCGGTGCTGAAGAAGAACGACATAGGGCCACAGGCCTATCGCGACGCGATGAGCCATTTTGCCGGCCATGTCCATGTGGTTACCACCGACGGTCCTGCCGGCAGGCGCGGGGCGACTGTCATTGCAGCCTGTTCGGTCTCGGACACGCCGCCGATCATCCTGGTCTGTCTCAATCGCGAAAATCCCAAGAACGAGCCGTTCGTGAAGAATGGCAGGTTCGCCTTGAACACGCTGGCTTCGGACCAGGAGGCGCTGTCGGTCGGCTTTTCCGGCCTCACCGGCCTGCCGGTCGAAGAGCGTTTCGCGCTTGGCGATTGGGACGTGATCTCGACCGGTGCGCCGACGCTGAAGGACGCGCTCGCCGTGTTCGACTGCGAACTGATCGACACCAAGGATTTGGCCACCCACCGTGTGCTTTTTGGCAAGGTGACAGGCCTACGCACCGGCGATAATTTGCGGCCACTGATCTACCACGACCGCGGCTATCACGCTCTGTAGAGGCTCTGGATGGCTGCACCAACGGACAAAGAATGACCGAGTTGAAACCACGCCCGGCGCCGCTCACGATCGACGAGACGCTCGATCTGCTGACCGGTGCGGACTATGTGGCGGACCGGTCGCTGGCGACCGTGCTGTTTTTGTCGCTGCGCATGAAACGGCCGCTGTTCCTCGAGGGCGAGGCTGGCGTCGGCAAGACCGAGATCGCCAAGGTGCTGGCGCAAGCGCTCGGCCGCCGGCTGATCCGCCTGCAATGCTATGAAGGCCTCGACGTCTCGTCCGCCGTCTACGAGTGGAATTACGCAGCGCAGATGATCGAGATCCGCATGGAGGAGGCGGCCGGCAAGGTCGACCGCTCCGACATGGAACGCAATGTTTTTTCCGAAAAGTACCTGATCCGCCGCCCGGTGCTCGACGCGCTGACCGGCAAGGCGGGCGGCGCCCCGGTCTTCCTGATCGACGAGCTAGATCGCACTGACGAGGCCTTCGAGGCATTCTTGCTCGAAATTCTCTCCGACTTCCAGGTGACGGTGCCCGAACTCGGCACGATCAAGGCGGAGGAGCCGCCGATCGTCATCATCACCACCAACCGCACCCGCGAGATCCATGACGCGCTGAAGCGGCGCTGTCTCTATCACTGGGTCGATTACCCGAATGCCGAGCGCGAGCTGGAAATCGTGCGCAGAAAAGTGCCGCAGGCCAACAGCCGGCTGTCGGCAGAGGTGGTTTCGTTCATCCAGAAGCTGCGCCAGATCGAGCTGTTCAAGGTGCCGGGGGTTGCCGAGACCATCGACTGGGCCGGCGCGCTGACCGAACTCGACAAGGTGGCGCTCGATCCGGAAACCGTTTCCGACACGATCGGCGTGCTGTTGAAATACCAGGACGACATTGCCCGTATAGAACAGGGCGAAGGCCGGCGCATCCTCAACGAGGTGAAGGCCGAGCTTTCGGCGGCGGAGTAGGGCAATGGCCACGCCGCGTCCCGAACCGAAAGAGGCCACGCCCGACGGGCGGATCGCCGACAACATCGTCTATTTCGCCCGCACCTTGCGCAAGGCCGGCATGCGGGTCGGCCCGGCGTCGGTCAAGGACGCAATCGAGGCGGTGCTCGCCGCCGGCATCGGTTCCCGCGACGATTTCTACTGGACGCTGCACGCCGTGCTGGTCTCGCGGCATGAGGATCACCCGACCTTCGACGAGACTTTCCGGCTATTCTGGAAATCGCACGAGCTGATCGAAAAGTTACTGGCGATGTTTTCGCCGGTTGCGCCCAACAATCGTGAGAAGCAAAAGCCGCGGGCTGCGGAAAACCGCGTCAGCCAGGCAATGTTCGAGGGCCACCAGAAGAACCAGCCGGTGCAGGAAATCCCCGACATCGAGGTCGACGCCCGCTTCACATTTTCCGGCAACGAGGTGCTGAGGGGCAAGGATTTTGCCCAGATGAACGCCGCCGAGATGGCCGACGCCAAAAAGGCGATTACCGCGTTGCGGCTGCCCTTCGACATGGTCAGGACACGGCGTTTCAAATCCGACGCGCATGGCCGACGTATCGATCCGCGCGCCATGATGCGCTCGGCCGCGCGGACAGGCGGCGAACTGATCCTGCCGAAATTCCGGTCACCGCGCGAGGTTCACCCGCCGCTGGTCGTGCTTGCCGATATTTCCGGTTCGATGAGCCAGTACACGCGCATCTTTTTGCATTTCCTGCATGCGCTGACGGAGAAGCGCCGGCGCGTACATGCCTTTGTCTTCGGCACCCGGCTGACAAATCTGACGCGGCAGATGCGCCATCGCGATCCCGACGCGGCACTCGCCGATTGTTCGGCGGCGGTGATGGACTGGTCGGGTGGCACCCGCATCGGCGACACGCTGGCCGAATTCAACCGGCTGTGGTCGCGGCGCGTGCTGGCGCAGGGCGCTGTCGTTCTCCTGATCACCGACGGACTGGAGCGCGACGACGTCGCCGGCCTGTCGGAGGAAATGGAGCGCCTGCACAAATCCTGCCGGCGCCTGATCTGGCTGAACCCGCTGCTGCGCTTCGACGGCTTCGAGGCGCGCGCCCGCGGCGTCAAGGCAATGCTGCCGCATGTCGACGAGTTCCGCTCGGTGCACAATCTCGATGCGCTCGCTGATCTGTGCGCATCGCTGGACAAGAATTCGGCGCGCTCCGTCGACCCACGCAGATGGATTGAGGGTGGCGCGAGAAGCGCCGCGTAGCCATATGTTTTCTCCGGGAGAACGGTGATGGACAACAGCATGTATCTCGATGAGGCGCGCGATCCGTTGATCATCGCCGAAGGCTGGATGAAAGACGGCAAGGATGTCGCCATTGCTACCGTGGTTGAGACCTGGGGCTCGGCGCCGCGCCCGGTCGGCAGCCACCTTGTCATCGACGCGGAAGGCAATTTTCACGGCTCCGTCTCTGGTGGCTGCGTCGAAGGCGCGGTGGTCACCGAGGCGATCGATGTCATCGACAGCGGCAAGGCAAAGATGCTGGAATTCGGCGTTGCCGATGAAACCGCATGGCAGGTCGGCCTGTCCTGCGGCGGCCGCATCAAAGTCTATGTCGAGCGGTTGGGTTAGAGCGTGATGGATCCGTATGCCTTAAAGACGCTGAATGCCGAACGCCGCGCCCGCCGCGCGGTGATCTTGGTCACCGATCTCGGCGATTGCCGCGATCGTATCGTGCGCGAGGGCGACCAGGTCGCCGGCGAATTGGGCGCCGCAATCGCCAAGGCGTTTCGATCAGGCAATTCCGGGTCGGTCGAGGCGGAGGGGCGAACCTTCTTCCTCAATGCGTATCTGCCGCAGCCACGCCTGTTGGTGATCGGCGCCGTTCATATCAGCCAGGCGCTGGCGCCGATGGCGAAGATCGCCGGTTATCCCGTCGAGATCGTCGATCCGCGCACGGCCTTTGCCACCCCGGACCGCTTTCCCAATGTCGCGCTGCATGCCGAATGGCCTGAGGACGTGCTTTCGCGCCAGCCGCTCGACAGTTATACCGCGCTGGCAGCTGTCACCCATGATCCGAAGATCGATGATTTCGCCCTGAAGGCGGCGCTCGACGCCAACTGCTTCTATGTCGGGGCGCTCGGCAGCCGCAAGACCCATGCGAAGCGCGTCGAGCGCTTGCTGGCATTGGGCGCGACTGCTGACCAGATCGCCCGCATCCACGCGCCGATCGGCTTGGACATCGGCGCAGCGAGCCCGGCCGAGATCGCCGTCGCGGTGCTGGCGCAGGCGATCCAGGCCTTTCGTTCGCGCGGCCTGGAAGCCTCCGCATCGGCCCAAAGATCGGAATCGATTTTGGAGAAGCACGATGCGTAGATTCAAAGTAGTAGAGCGTCCTTTGCGCGTCCAAGAGGACGCGCGGCGCTCTACGGATGCGGCGGCGTGAAATTCGGCTCGATTCCGATCGACACGGCCGAAGGCGCGGTGCTGGCGCACGCCACCACCGCCGAGGAACGGCGCTTTCGCAAGGCACACAGGCTTAGCGCCGACGATGTGTCTCTACTCAAGGCGGCGGGGATTTCGGAGGTCGTCGCGGCGGTCTTGGCTTCGGATGATCTCAGCGAGGACGCTGCCGCCGAAAGAATCGCCGAAAGCATGATGCATCGCAACATCGAGACGAAGGCCGCTGCGACCGGCCGGGTCAACCTGCACGCCCAGGCGGCCGGTATCTTCACCGTCGATGCAGCGATGATCGACGCCATCAACGCTGTCGATCCAACCATCACCATCGCAACGCTGGCGCAGCATGCGCCGGTCGAAAAAGGCCAGATGGTTGCAACGGTGAAGATCATTCCCTTCGCGGTCAGCTCCATGCTGGTCGATTCGGTGACGAGGATCTGCGCCGGCGGCGAGATATTTGCCGTCAATGCCTATCAGCCGGTGCGTGTCGGTGTCATCCAGACGGTTCTGCCCGGCATCAAGCCGAGCGTGCTCGACAAGACGATGCGCGTCACCGAAGCCCGCCTGGCACGCTCGGGCGGCCGGCTGACGGCGGAGCGCCGCACGCCGCACGGGGTTGGCCCGGTTGCTGAGGCTGCGGCCTCGCTGGCGCGCGACAACGATATGGTGGTAATCTTCGGTGCCTCGGCGATGAGCGATTTTGGCGACGTCGTCCCGGCGGCGATCGAGAAGGCCGGCGGCACCGTCATCCGCGCCGGGATGCCGGTCGATCCCGGCAATCTGCTGGTGCTCGGCACACTTGCCGGCAAGCGTGTCATCGGCGCGCCGGGCTGCGCCCGCAGCCCCAAGGAGAACGGCTTCGACTGGGTTCTCGACCGGCTGATCGCCGGCCTCGACGTGACGGCCAAGGATATTGCCGGCATGGGTGTCGGCGGTCTCTTGATGGAAATCCCGACGCGGCCGCAGCCGCGCGAGCCGCTGCCGGCGCCAAAGTCGGAGAGTCCCGAGCTGAAGGTCGATGTCGTGCTGCTGGCCGCCGGCCGCTCCAGCCGCATGGGCGGCCCGAACAAGCTGCTGGCGCTGTTCGACGGCAAGCCGCTGGTGCGCCGCACCGCCGAGCGCGCGCTCGGTTCGAAAGCTTCGGGCACCATCGTTGTCACCGGCCATCAGCGCGAGCGGGTGCGGACGGTATTGTCGGGCCTCGACGTCACCTTCGCTGACAATCCGGATTTCACCGAGGGCCTGTCTTCGTCGCTGAAGGCCGGCATCGCGCAGGTTGCCGGCGACGCTGCCGGTGCCATGATTGTGCTTGGCGACATGCCTGGTGTCGCGTCAGCCGATCTCGACAGGCTGATCGATGCATTCCGCAAATCCGAGGGCCGATCGGTCGTGCGCGCCTCGCATGAGGGAAAGCGAGGCAACCCGGTGTTGTTGCCGCGCTCACTGTTTGCGGCGATCGCTCATCTCGAAGGCGATACCGGCGCGCGCCACCTGGTCGAGGCTGAGGGGCTCGACGTCGTCGATGTCGAGATCGGCAAGGCGGCTTCGATCGATGTCGACACCCGCGAGGCGCTCGAAGGCGCCGGCGGCGTACTGCAGGATTGACAAACCGAAGCCGAATTTCGCATGGCTGGGGCATGGCTATTCGTACCGTCCTATCCCCCTCTGGCCTGCGCCCTTCTGATTTCAATATTTTTCTTTTTTTCTTGCGCCGCTTACGCCGACGTCCTCACGCTAAAGCCCTTCAAAAATGACCTGTTCGCCTATCCGGCCATCCTCTCGTCCGAGAACAATGGCGCCTACATGGTCGTCGATTATCGTGAGCTGCGCGACATCAACGCCCGCGACAAGGTGCCGGAGCGCCGCGCGCAGGCGCAGTATGTCGACACCGGTGTGCGCAAGGTGCAGCAGGATCTGCTGCTGAAGACCGACGCCGGCAATATCCGCCACATCGCCGTCGGCCGCACGCAAGGCGCCGGCATCATCCTGCTCTATCTGCACGGGCAAGGCGGCAGCCGCAAGCAGGGCGTTGACGACTTCACCTTCGGCGGCAATTTCAACCGCATCAAGAACCTGATGGCCGGCAATGGCGGCCTCTATCTGTCGCCGGATTTCTCCGATTTCGGCGACACCGGCGCGGCCCAGATCGCCGCGCTGATCGGCCACTATGCCGAACAATCGCCGGTCGCGAAGATCTTCGTTGCCTGCGGCTCGATGGGCGGCGCACTGTGCTGGAAGCTTGCCGCCCGCAAGGATACGGGCGGCCGCATCAACGGGTTGCTGCTGCTCGGTTCGCTGTGGGATGAAAGTTTCTTCTCGAGCCCGGCCTTCAAGCGCCGTGTTCCAGTCTTCTTTGGCCAAGGCAGCAAGGACCCGGTGTTTCCAGTCGAGAAACAGGAAGCCTTCTTCCGTTCGATCCTGGCCAAGTCGAAAACCTATCCGGCCCGCTTTGTTCGCTTCGAGACCGGCACGCATGGCACGCCGATCCGCATGACGGACTGGCGCGGCACGCTCAACTGGATGCTGTCGAAGGCCCCTTAAGGCGGGGTGTTGTAGTCCACTACCGTCTGCGGATTGATCTCGCCGTCGTAGGAGGCGTCAACATCATACTGTACCAGCGAGAAATTGCCGTTGCGAAACAGATACGTCCCGGCTGACGAGGCATCGCCGACGCCGCGCCACTTGTTGAGGAACGAGATCGTCTTGGTGGCGTCGTCAAATTCGGAATTGACCAACTGGTCGTCGGTCTGGAAGCCGGTGACGTTGATCGCCTCGACTTTGCCTTCGCTATCGTTGTTCTCATAGTGGATATCGAGTTCCGGCGAGGCGAACTGCAGCTGCCGGACGCCGGATACATCGTCGTAGACATAGTAGACGGCACTCTCATTGTAGGCAGCCATCGAGCAGAAGAAGCGGAACAGCCGCATCTCGCGTTCGGGCTCGTCGGCCGCGGCGCCAGCATCCTTGTAGCGGAGCGAGTAGGCGTCCGGCTCTCCCAAAGACTCGCCGCCAGGCATTTCCTTGTCGCATTGTTCGCCATAGGTGGCCGCAAACGCCTTCTTGGCCTGCTCCAGCGCCGCATCCTTCTTCGGCGGCTGCGGTCCGTCGCCGCAGCTTGCCGGCACAGCGTCCTCGAAATCGGCCTTCGACGGCTTCAGCGCGCCCTTGTCGATGAAGATCGGGCGAAATGGCGGTTCCTGGATCGAGGCGTTGACCTGGCGCAACGTGTAGCAACCGGCAAAGACATTTTCGCTGCCGTCCTTGGCTGTCGCCCGGATGGCGACCGGAACGCTGTAATAGATGCTACCGGCTGCACCGTCTTCGGACACGCCACCGGTTTTGACCTCAACCTTTTCGGTGCCGTCATAGCCCTTGACGAAGGTGTCGAAATCCTTAGCCGGCTTGGTGTCGCCAAAATAATCCCAGGCGCGCGCGAATTCTTGCCGGTTGATGGCGCTGTAGAGCGAACGGATGACCGCTTCGGCGTCCGATCTGTCATCGACATAGGGCGCTTCGGCTGCGAGCGCTGGCTCGCCAGTCAGAATAAGGGAGAACAAAGCGGTCGCTGCAAACAAAGCGCTTCTCATCGGAATCTCCACCAGATGGGAAATCCTATCATAGCGATTGCGGCGACGTGGTGACGCTTGAAGAATCGTCTGTGGAGGCGTTAGGTCCCCCTTCGGCGTTTCCGCCGGATAGGAGATTTCAGGTGACCATATCGATGTACGAAGCGTCCGTGCCGGTGTTTTCGGCTCGGTTGAAGGCACTATCCAACGTGCTGAACATCGCCGAGCAGAATGCGCTCGACCGCAAGATCGACCCGCAGGTGTTTTTGACGTCGAGGCTGGCGCCGGACATGTACGCGTTGACCAGGCAGGTGCAGATCGCCACCGACCACGCCAAGGGCGCGCCATCGCGGCTTGCCGGCCGCGAGGTGCCGAAGTACGAGGACAGCGAGGCGAGCTTTGCCGATCTCCAGGTGCGCATCGCCAAGACCGTCGACCTTCTGGCGACATTCTCGGCTGCCGAATTCGATGGCTCCGATGAGAGAATGATCGAGCTGAAGCTTGGCCAGCGCGAATTCTCAATGGCTGGCATGCAGTATCTGCTGCATCTCGCCATGCCCAATTTCTATTTCCACGTGACCACCGCCTACGACATCCTGCGCCACAATGGCGTGCCGCTGACTAAGGCGATTTTCATGGGATCGCGTTGAAGAATGGCGAGGAGATATCCCGGTCGAGTCGGGATATCCGACTAGCGTGATGCCATTTCGCGGGCGACGCGCGGGAAGTCGGCTGGTTTGACGCCGATGTCCGCACGGTCGGCATTGCTCATCGAATGAAGCAGCGCCAGAGCCGCGCGATAGCGCAGACGTTCCTGCGGACGCGGACGGGCGAACATTTCAGTGAGGAAACCCATGATTCAAGCCCCTAGTTGGTCCTCCCCGAGTCGCAATATAGGCAAATCGTGACAATTGTGCAGTGCAGCATTTGCATGGCAGCCATGCTGCGCAGGTTTTTTGATCACAATCGACCTGACCGGTGAAACTTCCGGCGCGGGTTGACCGTATAGCTGAACGCTGGCACAGGGCCGGTTTTCCTCGCCATTCCTGGCGAAATTCCGGACTGCATGAAAATGCAGTTCGGCTTTTTGTTGGCCGCCGCGTAGCCGTTGGAAAAGTCGCCGGCGATTGGCGGCGGGCTTGGAGACAGCCCGCGTATTCCTGTATGCTGCGGCTTCCTCCCCGCGCAGCCGCGCAAAAGAATTTCCCGCCGGAGAAAACCCTATGCACAAACGCCGCCTCGGTCGGACCGATCTTCTTGTTTCCCAGATTTGCTTGGGATCGATGACTTGGGGCCAGCAGAACACCGAAGCGGACGGCCATGCCCAGATGGATTTGGCCTTTTCGCGCGGCGTCAACTTCATCGACACTGCCGAGCTCTACCCGATCCCGCCCAAAGCGGAGACGCAAGGCTGGACCGAGAAGATCATCGGCAGCTGGATGAAAGCGAAGGGCAACCGCGATCAAGTGATCCTCGCCTCGAAAGTGGTTGGCCGCACCGCCAATGCATGGTTCCGCGGCGGGCGCCCGTCGAAGCTGGTGCGCACCGACATCTTCGATGCCGTCGAAAAGTCGCTGACCAGGCTCAACACCGATTATCTCGATCTCTATCAGATCCATTGGCCGGAGCGGGACGTGCCTTGGGGCGCCAACCCGAACCGCGTCGGCGCCGTGCCGCTGCGGGCCGATTCCGTCGGCGCACCGGCCGGCGAGACGCCGATCACCGAGACCCTCGCCGTCTTCGACGAACTGGTGAAAGCTGGAAAAATCCGCCATTTCGGCCTGTCGAACGAGAGTTCCTGGGGCGTCATGCGGTTCATCGCCGAATCCGACAAGGGCCTAGGTCCGCGCCTGGTGTCGCTGCAGAACGCCTATAATTTCGTCAATCGCACGTTCGAGGTAAATCTCGCCGAGGTCTGCGAGCGTGAACAGGTTTCCCTGCTCGCCTATTCGCCGCTGGGACAAGGCTACCTGACCGGAAAGTACGACCACGGCGCGCGGCCGCTGGGCTCTCGCTCGCAGCTTTTCAATCGCGGCCAGCGCTACGAGACGCCCAATGCTGCGGAGGCGCAGCTCGAGTACAACGAGCTGGCGCGCTCTTTCGGCATGGAGCCGGCATTGTTCGCCAACGCCTATGTCACAAGCCGGCCTTTCGTCACCTCGAGCATCATCGGCGCGACGACCATTTCGCAGCTCGAAATGGCGCTCTCTTCTGCCGACGTCGTCTGGACCGAGGACATGCAGAAGGCGGTCGATTCAATCCACCAGCGTGTCGGCAACCCGTGTCCGTGAGCCGATCTCCGGCGCTGCAAAGTGTGATTACCCAATAATTAGAATAGGGAGGGAGAAAAAGTGAATTTTCCGATTGAGGTTGTTCGCGAGAAATTTCCGGCACTGTCGCTGACCGACAAGGGTCGTCGCCGCATCTATCTCGACAACCCAGCCGGTACGCAGGTGCCGCAGGCAGTAGCCGACGCGGTGTCACGCTGCCTGCTGACCACAAACGCCAATCTCGGCGGCTTCTTCGAAACAACGGTCGCGGCGCAACAAATCGTCGATGACGCCCATGCGGCGATGGCCGATTTCCTGGGTGCTGCGAGCCCGCAGGAAATCATCATCGGCGCCAATATGACGACGCTGACCTACCACATGTCGCGCACAGTCGGCCGCACGATGAAACCCGGCGACGAGATCATCCTCACCCGCATGGACCACGAAGGCAACGTATCGCCGTGGCTGCAGCTCGCCGAAGACCTTGGCCTTGTCGTGCGCTGGCTGCCTTTCGACCAGCAGAGCTGGCAGATCGAGGAGGCGGCTCTTGCTGCGCTGCTCACCGACAGGACGCGGCTGGTCGCCTTGAACTACGCCAGCAATCTGACCGGCTCGATCAACCGGGTGAAGGCGCTGACCGGCATCGCCAAGCAGGCCGGCGCGCTGGTCTATGTCGACGCGGTGCAATTCGCGCCGCACGGCCTGATCGACGTCAGGGATCTCGGCGGCGATTTCCTGATCTGCTCGGCCTATAAATTCTTTGGCCCGCACATGGGCATCCTATGGAGCAGGCTTGTCGTCATCGACGCGCTGACACCGTATAAATGCCGCTGTTCGTCTAATGCGCTGCCGGAGCGGTTCGAACTCGGCACGCCGCAGATCGAACTGATGGCCGGACTGACGGCCGCGATCGATTACTTTGCGGAGCTGGGCGCGGCGGCAGGCGAGGGTGGCCCGCGCCGCGCCAGGATCGCGAGGGCGTTCGAAGCATCAATAGCTTACGAAAACCCGTTGGCGCAAAGGCTGATCGACGGGCTGTCGGCTGTCTCAGGCCTGACCATCCACGGCATCACCGATCCGGCGCGTATCGGGGAGCGCGTGCCGACAGTCTCGTTCACGGTCGACGGCATCGTGCCGGAGACGATCGTAAGGCAGATGAATGCGGACAACATCTTCCTGTGGTCGGGCCACAACTACGCCTGGGAGGTCGTGCACCAGCTCGGCATTCCAGCCGACCAGGGTGTCGTGCGCATCGGCATCGCGCACTACAATACGGCGGCCGAGATCGACGAGACGCTGGAGAGCGTGCACCGTGTTATCGCCATGCTGCGACAGGAGCGAGCCTGACGCGACATCCGGCTGAAATCACCGCTTCCTGCCACCGCCGAAGCCGGTGAGGAAAGCGCTAAGGTTGTCGCCAAGCTCATCGCAGAGATAGCCGCCCTCCTGCACGATGACCGTCGGCAGGCCGAGGCCGGCGAGAGCCTCGCCGATGCGCGAGAAACCGGGTGTCGTCACAGAAAGTCCGCCGAACGGATCGCCTTCGAATGCGTCGAGGCCGAGCGCCACCACCAGCGCTTCCGGTGCAAAGGCGCGGATGCGCCGGAAAGCCACATCGAGTGCTTCGAGGAACGCCGCATCTTTGGATTTGCGCTCCAGCGGCAGATTGAGGTTGTAGCCGAGACCAGACCCTTCGCCGCGTTCGTCGGCATGACCCCAGAAAAACGGATAAAAACGCATTGGATCGGCATGCAGCGAGACGGTGAGCACGTCCGGTCGTGCGTAGAAAATGCCTTGCGTGCCGTTGCCGTGATGCAGGTCGACGTCGAGGATCGCCACCCGCGCAGCATGCCTGCGTAGCGTCTGTGCCGCGACCGCCGAATTGTTGATGAAGCAGAAGCCGCCGGCGACGTCGGCAAAGGCGTGATGGCCGGGAGGACGGCACAGCGCATAGGCGGCCGGTACGCCCGCCATCACCGCCTCGGCGGCTTCAACCGCGCTCCAGGCGCTCCACAGTGCGCTCTGCCACGTCTCCCTTGAGATTGGGCAAGCGGTGTCGGCCATGTGATAGCCGGCCTGGCCGACGGCCGAGGCCGGATAGGAGCCGCCCCGCGCGATCGGATGGATGTTGGGGATCACTTCCGCCGAAGCGCCTTCGATGCGCTGCCAGCGCACAAAGATGTGCTCGAGAAAATCAAGGTATTCGGGGGTATGCACCGCCGCAACCGCACCAAGCCCGTGATCTCTCGGCCGCTCGATCGTGCAGCCGGCGGCCCTTGCGCCGGCGAGCAGCCGTTCGACGCGTTCCGGCTTTTCCGGATTGGGTTTCTGCGCACCGCTGGAGAGGAACGCCTTGGGATCGTGGCGCTTCTGCTCTTCGGCATAGAATGCTTTCATCTTGGCTCCTCATCATCGGGCGCATCGGCGAAGGCAAAGAACGCTTCGCCGACGATCTTCTGCACCTGCTCGTAGCTCGACCAGGCAATGCCCAGCCTTTCGTAAAAGGCTTTGGCGGTTTCATTGTCGGTATCGACGGACAGTCTGAGATAGGCGCCGCCGTCCTTCCGGCACTCTCGCGCGGCACGGCGCAGAAGGCATTCGCCTATCCTGCGGCCGCGAAACCGGTCCTCGACATAGAGGTCCTGCACGTAGACGCCTGGGCGCCCCATCCAGGTCGAGAAGATCGGGAAATGCAGGCAGAGGCCAGCGAACTCGCCGCCGACTTCGGCGATCAGCGTCGAGAACGCAGGTTTTTCGCCAAAGCCATAGGTGCGGAGGTCTTCGGCCGTAGAAGTGATTTCCTCGGGCGCGCCGATATGAGCGCCGAGCCGTAGGAGTGCCGCGTAGATGGTTTCAACGTCTTCGACGGTGCCGGGCCGGATGATGATTTTGGGTAAATCGGCAGTCACGGGAGGTTCGGTGCCCAGGCACCCCCCTCTGGCCTGCCGGCCATCTCCCCCGCAAGGGGGGAGATCGGAAGACACGAATGCTTTCGCCAATCACCAACGTTGCAAAGATGGGCACAGCGGCGAAGCTGCCAATCTCCCCCCTTGCGGGGGAGATGCCAAGTGGTGGCAAAGAGGGCAGGCCAGAGGAGGGTGTGACGGAACGCAAGCATCTCAAATCATCGTCTCAGAACGCCACCCTATCGCCGCCCTTGAGCGCCAGCATCTCCCGCGCCTCGGTGGGCGTGGCGACGTCCAGCGACAGCCCGTCGAGCACGCTGCGGATACGGCGCACCTGGTCGGCATTGGACTTTGCCAGCTGGCGGCCGTCGTAAAGGCTGTCCTCCAGCCCGACGCGGACGTTGCCGCCCATCGCCGCCGCAATCGAGATCATCGGCATCTGGTGGCGCCCGGCGGCCAGAACCGAAAACTGGTAGCTGTCGCCGAACAGTTTGTCGGCGATGCGCTTCATATGGACCAGATTATCGGGATCGGCGCCGATACCACCCAGTATGCCGAACACGAACTGGATGAACAGAGGTCCCGATACCAGCCCGCGGTCGCGAAAATGCGCCAGCGAATAGAGGTGGCCGACATCGTAGCATTCGAATTCGAAGCGGGTGCCGCAGCCCTTTCCAAGTCTTTCGAGCACAGTCTCCATGTCGGCAAAGGTGTTCTTGAAGATCGTGTCGCGGGTTGCCTCCAGCAGCTTTGGCTCCCACTCGTGCTGCCATTGCCTTGGCCGGTCGAGCATCGGGAACAGCGCGAAATTCATCGAGCCCATATTGAGTGAGCACATTTCGGGCTCGGCCCTGAGCGGTGCAGCCAGACGTTGGTCGAGCGTCATCAGCGAGGAGCCGCCGGTGGTGATGTTGATGACCGCATCGGTCGCCTGCTTGATACGCGGCAGGAACTGCATGAACACATCGGGATCGGCGGTTGGCCGCCCATCACTGGGATCGCGGGCGTGAAGATGCAGGATCGACGCGCCGGCTTCGGCGGCGGCAATCGCCTCTGCGGCGATCTGGTCCGGCGTCACCGGCAGATGCGGCGACATCGACGGCGTATGCACCGACCCGGTGACGGCGCAGGTGATGATGACTTTCCGCGGCGCCATTTTAGCCTTCGACCGGCAGGTCGAGCTCGCCGGCCAGCACCTGCAGCGAGTCAGCGATGATGGCGACGATCTCGCCGATCTGCTCTCGGGTGACGATCATCGGCGGCGCCACCATGAAATTGTCGCCGTCGACGCCGCCCTTTACCTTTCGGCCATAGATGATCAGGCCGCGCTCATAGGCGAGGTCGAGCAGGCGCTGGGTGGCCTTCTTCGCAGGCGCGATCGGCCTCAGCGCATCGGGGTCGGCGACCATCTCGGCACCTAGGAGCAGGCCCTTGCCACGGACGTCGGCGATGAACGGAAACCGCTTGGCCAACCCCTTCAATTCAGCCATCAAAATATCGCCCATGTCAGCCGCATTGGCGATCAGGTCGAGGCGGTCCATTTCGCCAAGCACGGCGAGCCCGGCGGCGCAGGCGAGCGGATTGCCGGCATAGGTGTGGCCATGCTGAAAGCCGCCCGAGGCGAGCAGCGGCTGCACCAGCCGCATCGGTGCCGCCAGCGCGCCGAGCGGCGCATAGCCCGAGCCCAGTCCCTTCGACAGCGCGACGATGTCGGGCTTGCAGTTCCAATGGTCGCCGCCGAGGAATTTTCCGGTGCGGCCCGCACCGCTCATCACTTCGTCATGGATGAGCAGGATGCCGTAGCGGTCGCAGATTTCGCGGATGCGCGGATAATAGCTGTCCGGCGCCACCAGCGCCGCGGTGGCAGCGCCGCCAATCGGCTCCATGATGAAGGCGAGCACGCTTTCCGGCCCTTCGGCAAGGATCTTCTCCTCCAGCATGTCGGCGTAGCGGATGCCGCGCTGCTCCATCGAGAGATTGTCACGGTCGCGCCAGGCGGCCGGCGCCGGCACCGTTGGCATGACCTGCATCATCGGTGTGAAGGTTTCGGCCAGGGCGTCGTCGCCGGTGATGGACAGCGAACCAAGCGTGCCGCCATGATAGGAAGGAAAGCGCGTGATCACCTTCCAGCGCCTGGGCTGGCCTGTCGCCACTGCCCACTGCCTGGCAAGCTTCATGCAGGATTCAGTCGCTTCCGAGCCGCCCGAGACGAAAAAGATGCGGTCCATGCCTTCGGGCAGCTTTCCGGCCAACTCCCGCGCCAATTCCTCGGCCGGCTCGTTCTCGAAATGCAGCCGGTAGGCGAACGTGGCGCGATCCATCTGCCGCTTCATCGCATCGAGCACGTTGCGATTGGAATGACCGATATTGGCGACCATCGGTCCGCTCGATCCGTCGATGAAGCGACGGCCATCCTGCGTCCAGATGTAGATGCCTTCGGCGCGATCGACCAGCGGCCGGCGCAAGCTGGACAGATAGAACAGGTGCGAGGGCGGGCGCGGCTCGATATCCAGGGCAGGGGTCTGGGATTTCAGCATGTCAGGACTTTCCGAGGTAGCGGTCGAGAACATTCTTGGTGACGCGCTCGACCATCGCGTCCTGCCTTAGCAGGCCGGCGACCCATTCGCAGCTTCCGGCGTGGAACACCTCGCCCTTGCCGCGCTGAAAGTTGACGACCATGCCGTTGCCGCGCTTGACCTTGTCGAGATTGGCGTCGCTCGCCTCGCCGAACAGCGTCTCGGCGGAAAAGCGGCCATCGGCATCGCCTAGAAACCGGTCCTCGAACGCGATGTCGGTGCTCTCCTCGACTTGGCTGGCCATGCCGACCGCAAGGATTTGCAGCCCATGCGGCGCGCCGCTGTCGGGCGTGGGGTAGGGCAGGCCGCCGCGGATCTCAAAGTCGAGCCCGTCGACCTCGTAGCCATAGACATGGCTGTCGGCGCCGAGCAGGTCGCCGTAATAAATACCTGTGCCGGCGAACGCCCAATGCTCCGGCCGATAGACCGGAAAGCCGCGCACGCCGCGCGGCGCGCAACCGCCCCAGCCGGCGTAGAGGCCCTTGGTCGCATTGAGCCCGAAGGTCGCGGCACCCGGCCGGCCGATTTCAGGTGCTTCCCATGAATTGGTGGCGCGGGTCACATCGCCGCCCCGGTATGCCGGATCCTCGGCGCGGGCGCGGTATTTGTAGCAGACCTGCCGGCGGCCTTCGTCCTCCAGCCTGGTCTGCCACATGAAATTGCCGGCGAAGCGCGCCGCATGGCCGCCGCGTTCGACATAGGCGTCGACAGCGTCGCGCATCTCCCAGGTCCAGTATTCGTCATGGCCGACGAAGACGACGCAGTCATAGCCGTCGAGGATTTCGGGCGAGAAATGCAGTTCGTGCTGGCTGGCGAGGTCGACGGCATAGCCGGCGCGCTCGGCAAAACGAAAGAAGTGGCTGTCATAGCTTGCCCAGCCGGACGAAGCGTATTTCTTCGAATGGCCGGTGGCGAAGGCCCATTCCATATGCGGATAGCGCGGCACGGTCTTTGGCGGTACGGCGACCTCGAGCGGCACGCGCGGCGCCTCTTTCGGCAGGACAACAAAGCCGCGGCACCATGGCCGCTCCGTCGAAACCATTGGGGCATACTGGTCGCGGTTCGGGCCGGTGATGCCTTCGTAATGATTGGAGCCGCCCCAAGTGTTATAGGCAAGCCAGGTGCCCGTGGCGGCAACCTGCAGCACACGACCCCGTTTCTTGCCGGGCTGCGGGCTGACGATGAAAAGATGGTGGCAGCGGATCGGCTTGCCGTTGCGGCCGTCCGCCGTCAGCGTGGCGCGGTAGGCTCCGGACGGCCAGTCGTCGCCGACGCGGAATTCAAACGACGCGTCCCAGCCGCAGCCCACAACCGAACATTGGTCGGGTGTATCCTGCCAGCGCGCCGCAATCCCAGCCTTCTCGAACATTTTCGTGTCGGTGCCGCCGTCGCGGACGATCGACATGCTGAAGCTGGACGCTGTCGAGCTGATATGCAGCACCACTGTCTCGCCCTGGCGATATGAGAAACGGTCGCTGTAGCACCAGATCTCGCCGCGTTCGCCATCCATCCCCGGCCATTCCCAGTAATGGCCACGCACCGCTTGCCGGCGCTGGTGGGGCGTCAGGCCGAAATCTGGGAATTCGGTAGGAAGCTTGGTCATGAACGCCTGTGGAGGGTCGAACGCGTCATTTCGACCATCTGCCGGCCAACCGTCAATTGGAAACGATCGGGCCAGCGATGGCTGACAGCGGGCCTTGGCCTTGCCTGCCAAACAGATTATCTCTCAAAGGGCGGCCTTTTCCGCCACGGGAGCCGACATGCTGAGAGTGCAAAAGGTCAAGGTGGACGAGATCTATGTGCCGACCGCACGCAGGAAGACGCTGCATCCCGAGACCGTTCGGCATCTTGCCGAGGACATTCTGGAAAACGGCATGAAGACGCCGATCCAGGTGCGCCACGACGGCAAGCGCCATGTCCTGGTCGAAGGCCTGCATCGGCTGGAAGCGGCGAAGTGGCTCGGAGAGACCGATATCGACGCCTATCTGGTGCAAGCCAAGCGCCACTAAGCTCTCATTCGGCATCCGCAGGAGTCGGCCTGGCGAAGTTTTTCGCGAGACCCGTGTCGGGCTGCGCGTTGCCCGCTCGTCCTTGAGACGGAAACCGGCATTCAAGCCAAATTTTGCAAGCAAGTGAGGAGAACATCATGACCACCAAGCTCGACATCGCCCCCAACTCTGACCGCGAGTTGGTTCTCGCCCGCATCATCGATGCGCCGCGCGAGAACGTTTACCGCTGCTGGACCGAGCCTAAGCTCGTGACGCAATGGTTCGCGCCAAAGCCGTGGACGACGCCGCGCGCCGAAATGGACGTGCGCACCGGCGGCTCCAGCCTGGTCGTCATGGCGGGACCCGACGGCAATGAATTCCCGAACCCTGGCATCTTCCTCGAAGTCGTGCCGGGCAGGAAGATCGTTCTCACCGACGCCTATACGAAGGCGTGGGAGCCGTCCGAAAAGCCGTTCATGACGGTCGTGCTGACTTTCGAGGATGAGGGCGAGGGCAAGACCCGCTACATCGCCCGGGTTGCGCATTGGTCGGTCACTGACCGCGAAGAGCACGAGAAGATGGGCTTTCACGAAGGTTGGGGCCAGTGCGCCGACCAGCTCGAAGAAGTCGCCAAGCGGCTTTGATATCGGCGGGACGGAAGGAGACCGACATGACCAGAGCGATGTTTTTCGCCATTTTCGCCTCGGCCGCAGCACTCTTCGCTGTGCCGGGCCCCACCAAAGCCGAGGAGGCAAAGCCCGCCAAGACCGCCGAAACGAAAGCGATGCCGAAGCCGGCTAAATCAGGCCTGCTGCCGATCAACGGCCTGAACTACTATTATTCCATCTATGGCCGGGGCGAGCCGCTGCTTCTCCTGCATGGCGGGCTCGGCACCACCGATATGTTTGCGCCGATCCTGCCGAAGTTTGCCGAAAACCGCACCGTCATCGGGGTCGACCTGCAGGGTCATGGCCGCACCGCGCTCGGCGACCGGCCGTTGAGTCTGGAGGCGATGGGCGACGACATGGCGGCGATCGTCAAGGCGCTCGGCTACGACCAGGTCGACGTCATGGGTTATTCCCTAGGCGGCGGCGTCGCCTTCCGTATGGCCGTCCAGCATCCCGAAGCGGTGCGCCGGCTGGTCTTGGTCTCGACCGGCTATGCCTCCGACGGCTTCTATGCCGAGATGCGTGCCCAGCAGGCGCAGGTCGGCGCGGCGATGGCCGACATGATGAAGGACACGCCGATGTACAAATCCTACGTCGCGGTTGCGCCGCGCCCGCAGGATTTTCCAAAACTGCTCGACCAGATCGGCGCCTATATGCGCAAGGACTACGACTACTCCGCCGACGTGCCGAAGCTGAAGATGCCGGTCATGCTGGTGTTCGGCGACAGCGACATGTACCGGCCTGAGCACGAGATCAAATTCTATCAGATGCTCGGCGGCGGGTTGAAGGACGCCGGCTGGATGCGCGAGAACCTGTCGCAGAACCGCCTGGCCATCCTGCCGAACCGCACCCATTACGACGTGTTCTTCGCGCCGGAACTGACAGCGGCCGCGCTGCCCTTCCTCAATGGCGAGACCAAGGTCAAGACCTGGGACGAGGTCCTCAGCGAAACGGACTGACCGACAATTGCCTGCCGGCCGTCTCGGGTGAGATGGCCGGCGACGCTCGTTGCGCGTCGCGCCTGATCGCACGTTCGGCTGCCGCATCACGCCAACAGATCACGTCATCAAAGCTTTTCAATTGACGCTCCTATCCCGGCAGCTACCTTGCCGCCAATCGTCAGAAAGAGGGTTCAGGTAATGGCGAAATATCAGGGCGGCTGCCTGTGCGGGGCGGTGCGCTACCGCACCGAGGCCGCGCCGATCAACGAGCGCGTCTGCCATTGCCGGCTTTGCCAGAAGGCATTAGGCGCGGCCTTCAACGCCCGCGTGCTGTTCCGCATCGACGACGTGACCATCGACGGGCCGGTGGCGACGGTGAATTCCTCGCCGGATCTCAAGCGCGGCTTCTGCCCGGGCTGCGGGACGACGATATTTTCCCGGCGCGATTCCGCCGGCATCATCGGCGTCACCTCCGGTTCGCTTGACGATCCTTCGGTATTCAAGCCGCAGATGCATATATGGACCGCCTCGAAGCAGCCCTGGGTGCAGCTCGACGACGGACTGCCGCAATATGAAGGCGCGCCGCCCCCGAACTGAAGCACAAGCGAACTGAAGCGAAAAGCGTGCCCAATTTTTTTCATCCGGGACACGAGATAGCCGGCAAAGCGTCATTGGCGAGCCATCATTGCCGCCTATCTATTGCGTGCGGGTCGGCGGTCGAGGAGGCGACGGATGAACGACAGAATCAACACCCTGGATGAGCTTTTGAGCGATCCCATGGTCAGGCTCGTGATGGAGCGTGACCGCGTGCAGCCGGCCGAGCTTCGCATGCTGCTTGAAGAAAAGGTTCGCCGGGACGATGCGCCGGTCAATTCCGATAGCGATCGCCCCGTCAGCGAGCGCTTTGTACCGCCTGCCCACATGATGGCCGAGACCTGCCACAAGCTGTGGCTGTGCAGCTAGGCAGCAGGCGTGACAGGTGTGGGCGATCTTTCGCGCCCTCTCTGTCCCGCCGCGAGCGTCATGTATGCTGCCCAGCCTCTCTGTCCTAACAATTTGATTCAAACTTTGTTGGCAATTTCTCGTTAGTAATCTGGACTGGTTTGTCCGGCGGCGTTGTCTTGCCCTCGGTCTGTTGTGTTCTGCGTACAGGTCCAGATGCGGTTATCAGGCGTCGTCATCTTCTCGATCGCGTCACTTTGCCTTGCCGGCTGCACATCCACGTCCGGCGTCGACGCGCTGCAAGTGCCGTCCAGCGAGACGACCAGCTCCGTTGTGCGGCCGCCCGCGCCGGTGGCGTCGGTCGGCGCGGCCGATGCCGCACCCGACTTCGCGCAGGAAGCGGCGACGGAGCAGACCATGGCGATGGCCACTTCAGAGCCGGCCGAAAGCATCGAACCACCCGTCGAGCCGATTGCCCTGGTGGCGCCGAAGCGGCTGGCACGGGCAGCACCAATCCTCGCCGAGCCGGTCCAGCGCTATCGTTTTCGTGACGCCAAGCCGATCAATTTCGGCAAGGCCTCGCCCAGACACCTCGCCATTCACGGCGTCGACGTTTCACGCTGGCAGGGCAACGTGAACTGGGGGAAGCTGCGCGCGCAGGGCGCGAACTTCGCCTACATCAAGGCGACCGACGGCGGCGATCATCTTGATCCGCTGTTCATGAAGAACTGGCGCAATGCCGACGCCGCCGGCCTGAAGCGCGGCGCCTACCATTTCTTCTACTGGTGCCGCACCGCCAGCGAGCAGGCCGACTGGTTCATCCGCAACGTGCCGAGGGTCGAGGGCGCCTTGCCGCCGGTGATCGATGTCGAGTGGAACGGCGAATCGAGATGCAAGCGGCGGCCTTCGCGGCAAAAGGTGCTGGAGAAGATGCAGGTCTTCATGGACAGGCTCGAACGCCACTATGGCCAGCGGCCCATCATCTACACCGCGCCGGATTTCTACCGCGACAATCTGCGTGGCGCTTTCTTGGACTATCCGTTCTGGCTGCGCGCGGTGGCACAGCACCCGTCAAAGGTCTATCCCGGCCGCAAATGGGTGTTCTGGCAGTATTCCGGCTCCGGCCTGTCGCACGGCGTGAGGGGCCGCATCGACCTCAACGCCTTCCATGGCGACGAGAGAGCCTGGCGGAACTGGGTTGGCGGGCGGCAGATGGTGGCCGAGGCGGAGTAGGGATTCCTTTCGAATTGGAGTCACTTGCCGGTCGCGCCTGCGGCGGCGCTGATCGCGGCCGCGCAAAGCCGCCATTTGCAGGCCAAGCATGAGGTGAATATTGACGGACCCTGACCGCCTGTCGCGGAAGTGTCATGGATCCGTCATCGCTTTAAAATGTCGTTCCCCCAAATGAGGTGGCTTCCATTTGAACAGGAGACGCCACCCGTGCCCCGCCATTCCACGCTTTTCGTCCTGACGGCAGCGCTCGCTGCCTCCGTTTCGCTGCCGGCCCATGCCGATATGATGTTCAACCGGGTCGCGAGCTTCGCGGTCGCCGGAAACCTCCCTGCGGACGTCGAGAAGACCACGCCGACTTCGTCCGAGATCATCACGGCCTCCGAAGACGGCACGACGCTGGTTTATTCCGACAGCCCGCTCGGTGCAGTCGGCTTCATCGACATCGCCGACCCCAAGGCGCCAAAGGCCGGCGGCGTCGTCAAGATCGACGGCGAGCCGACCTCGGTTGTGGTCATCGGCGGCAAGGTTCTGGCCGGCGTCAACACGTCTCAGAGCAAAGCCAGGCCCTCGGGCGACCTCACCGTCATCGACCTCGCCTCCAAGGCGATCGAAAGCACCTGCGACCTCGGCGGCCAGCCGGACTCGCTGGCGTTCAGCAAGGACGGAAAGTTCCTGGCCATCGCCATCGAGAACGAGCGCGACGAGGAGCTGAACGACGGAGAAATTCCGCAGATGCCGGCGGGCGACCTCAAGATCTTCGCCCTTGCCGAAGGCCAGCCTGATTGCGCGACGATGAAGACCGTCAACCTGGCGGGCATTGCCGAGGTCGCGGCGGAAGATCCGGAGCCGGAATTCGTGGCCTTCAACCAGGCCGGCGAGATCGCGGTCACGCTGCAGGAAAACAACCACATCGCCATCGTCAACGCCGAAACCGGTGCGATCGTCACCCACTTCTCCGCAGGCTCGGCCACGCTGGACAAGATCGACACCAAGAAGAACGGCGCCTTGTCCTTCGATGGCAAAATGGAAAACGTCGCGCGCGAGCCCGACGCCGTGAAATGGCTCGACAATCATCGTCTCGTCGTTGCCAACGAAGGCGACTACAAGGGCGGCTCGCGCGGCTTCACGATCTTCAGCAAGACGGGTAAGGTCCTCTACGAATCCGGTCTATCCTTCGAGTACCAGGTCGCCAATGCCGGCCATTATCCCGACGATCGCAACAAGAAGGGCGTCGAGCCGGAAGGTCTCGAGATCGGCACGTTCGGCGAAGACAGACTGGTTTTCGTCGCTTCGGAGCGTGGCTCCGTTGTCGGCGTCTACAAGGACACGGGTGCGGAGCCTCAGTTTGTCCAGATCCTGGCGTCCGGCATCGGCCCGGAAGGCCTGGTCGCGATCCCGTCGCGCAATCTCCTGGTCACCGCCAACGAGGCCGACCTGGTCGAGGACGGGCTCGCCCGCTCGCATGTCATGATCTACGAGCGCTCCGAGGGTCCCGCCGCTTATCCGATGATCACGGCAAAGCTCACCGCAGACGGCACGCCGCTCGGCTGGGGTGCGCTTTCGGCGCTCGCGGCCGGCGACGCTGCCGGCAAGCTCTTCGCGGCCTCGGACTCGTTCTACGCCAACGCGCCGTCGATCTTCGAGATCGATGCCACCCAGACGCCGGCGCTGATCACCGGCAAGACCATCGTCACGCGCGCCGGCCATCCCGCACAGAAGCTCGACATCGAAGGTATTGCCGCCGACGGTGAAGGCGGCTTCTGGCTGGCCAATGAAGGCGATCCGGCAAAGCTCGTCCCGCACGCCATCCTGCGCGTCGACGACAAGGGCGAGATCAGGCAGGAAATCGGCTTCCCGATGGAACTGCTCGCCCACCAGACCCGCTTCGGTCTCGAAGGCATTACCGCGATCGGCGAAGGCGACGACCTGACGCTGGTGATGGCGGTGCAGCGCGAATGGGCCGACGACCCCAAGGGCAAGGTCAAGCTTCTGGCCTACAAGCCGAAGGCCAAGGAATGGTCGGCGGTGCGCTATCCGCTCGAAGCGACCGAAGCTGGCTGGATGGGCCTATCGGAGATCACCGCGCATGAAGGCAAGCTTTACATCCTCGAACGCGACAACCAGATCGGCGACCTGGCCAAGGTGAAGCGTGTCTATTCGGTGGCGCTCGATGCCTTCAAACCTGCCAAGCTCGGTGGCGAACTGCCGGTGGTCGAAAAGTCGCTGGTGCGCGACATCATCGGCGACCTGAAATCAGCCACCAACGGCTATGTCATCGACAAGGTCGAAGGTTTCACCATCGACAAGAACGGCGACATCTTCGTCGCCACCGACAATGACGGCGTGGATGATTCTTCCGGCGAAACGCTGTTTTTACGCTTGGGCAACACCAGCGCCGTGAACTGAGGCTGGGGCAGTTCTTCCCTTCTCCCTTGCAAGGGAGAAGGGAGAGCGCGGCTTTTATGCCTCTACATATTCCGCTAGGCTGACACCTTTGGGCACATCCAGCCCATCGGCACGCAAACCTTCGATGTGAAAACGTATTGCGTCGCGAATTTCCGTTTCCACTTCAGACACCGTCGCGCCGGTCGCGATGCAGCCGGGTAGATCCGGCACGTAAGCGGAAAAATTGTTGCCGGCCTTTTCGATCACGACCGCGTAACGCATGTCATCACTCCTTTAAACCGGACTGCTTGAGGATGCTGTTCAGTGTTCCCGGTGCAACCTCTTCAGACGGCTTGCCGGCCACGGTGACGCGGCCGGCTTTGATTTCATGCTTATATTGGCGATGACTGCCTTTGGTTGCAACCAGATACCAGCCGTCGGTTTCCAGCAGGCGAATGACTTCGCGGACCGTAAGCCGCGGCGGCATCTATCTCAGCTGCACCCGCTCGTAGCCCCACAGGTATCGCACTTCTCACACGTCCCGTTCCGCACCATCGTGAAATTGTGACATTCCGAGCATTCGTTGCCGGTGTAGCCCTGCATCAAGGATTGCTGACGCCTTGTAGCGGCAAGCGCCTTCGCCTCGGCCGCTTCTTTCGCGGCATCGTCGGTGAACAGGCCGGTCGGGTCGGTTGCTTCTTCGTAGACGATGTCCTCGACCAGTTCCTTCGCCCGCTCCTCATAATCACGCTTGTAGGCGATGGCTTCGTCGCTGGCCGGCTTCAGCGCCAGCACGTTGGAGCCTGAGAATGCCGTCGGCGCCGAACGAGTGGGGGCGGGAGAGGGACTTGAACCCCCGAACCCCTTGGGTTCGGCACCCATACCCGACACCAGCTTGACCGGCGAGGCGCCGCGTGTCAGCCCCTTCGAGAACGGCGTCGCCTTGCCTTCGTTGATGCCGCGTCCGAGCGCTGTCTTGTCGAAATCCGACTGGTCGACATGGGCGAGGTCGTGGCGCGCAAGATAGGACACGGCGAGCTCGCGGAACACATAGTCGAGGATCGACGTCGCGTTCTTGATCGCGTCGTTGCCCTGCACCATGCCGGCCGGCTCGAACTTGGTAAAGGTGAAGGCCTCGACAAATTCCTCGAGCGGCACGCCATATTGCAGGCCGAGCGAGATGGCGATGGCGAAGTTGTTCATCATTGCCCGGAAAGCTGCGCCTTCCTTGTGCATGTCGATGAAGATTTCGCCAAGACGACCGTCGTCGAATTCGCCGGTGCGCAGATAGACCTTGTGGCCGCCGACGACTGCCTTCTGAGTATAACCCTTGCGGCGGTTCGGCAGCTTTTCGCGGTCGCGGTAGAGACGTTCGACGACGCGCTCGACGATCTTCTCGGTCACCTGCACGGCGCGCTGTGCCGCCGGCGCCGCGATCAGCTGTTCGACGGCATCGTCCTCGTCGTCTTCGACGTCGGCAAGCAGCGAGGCGTTGAGCGGCTGCGAGAGCTTCGAGCCGTCGCGATAGAGCGCGTTGGCCTTCAGCGCCAGCTTCCACGACAGCATGTAGGCGCCCTTGGCGTCTTCCACCGTCGCGTCGTTCGGCATGTTGATGGTCTTGGAAATGGCGCCGGAGATGAAGGGCTGGGCCGCCGCCATCATCTGGATGTGGCTGTTGATCGACAGCGAACGCTTGCCGATCTTGCCGCACGGGCTGGCGCAGTCGAACACGGGCAAATGTTCGGCCTTCAGGAACGGCGCGCCTTCCAGCGTCATCGCCCCGCAGACATGGATGTTGGCGGCCTCGATGTCCTTCTTCGAGAAGCCGAGCGCCGGCAGCATCTCGAACGAGAAATCGTTGAGCTGCTCGTCGGTGAAGCCAAACGTCTCCTTCACCCAGTCCGCACCCAGCGTCCACTGGTTGAAGACGAACTTGATGTCGAAGGCCGATTTCAGCGCCGCATTGAGTGCCGCGATCTTGTCGTCCGTAAAACCCTTGGCCCTGAGCGAGCCGGGGTTGACGGCGGGCGCCTGGTTCAAATTGCCATGGCCGACCGCATAGGCTTCGATCTCGGCGATCTGGCTTTCCGAATAGCCAAGAGTGCGCAGCGCTTCCGGGACGGCGCGGTTGATGATCTTGAAATAGCCGCCACCGGCCAGCTTCTTGAACTTCACCAGCGCGAAGTCGGGCTCGATCCCGGTGGTGTCGCAATCCATGACCAGGCCGATCGTGCCGGTCGGCGCGATCACGGTCGCCTGCGCATTGCGGTAGCCATGCTCCTCGCCGAGCTCGATGGCCCGGTCCCAGGCAGCCTTGGCATGGGCGGCAAGCTCCGGCTGCTTCAGGTCGGAGGCGACCAGCGGCACCGGGTTGACGGCGAGCTTCTCGTAGCCGTCTTTGTCGCCATAGGCAGCGCGGCGGTGGTTGCGCATGACGCGCAGCATGTTCTGCGCGTTGCGGTCGTAATCGGGGAAGGCGCCGAGCTCGGCGGCCATTTCAGCCGAGGTGGCATAGGCCGTACCGGTCATGATTGCAGTGAGTGCTGCGCAGATGGCGCGGCCCTCGTCGGAATCATAGGGAATGCCTGATGTCATCAGCAGGCCGCCAATATTGGCGTAGCCGAGGCCTAGCGTGCGGTATTCGTAGGAGAGCTTGGCGATCTCCTTCGACGGGAACTGCGCCATCATGACGGAAATTTCCAGCACCATGGTCCACAGCCGCACCGTGTGCTCGTAGGCTGATATGTCGATGCTGCCGTCCGGGTTGCGATAGGGGAGCAGATTGATCGAGGCCAGGTTGCAGGCGGTGTCGTCGAGGAACATGTATTCCGAGCACGGGTTGGACGCCCGGATCGCACCGGCCGAGGCGCAGGTGTGCCAGTCGTTCATCGTCGTGTTGAAGTGCAGGCCCGGATCGGCCGACGCCCAGGCGGCATAGCCGATCTTTTCCCACAGGTCCCTGGCCTTCAGCGTCTTCAGCACCTTGCCGTCCTTGCGTGCGGTGAGGTGCCAGTCGCCGTCCTGCTCTACGGCGCGCAGGAAATCGTCCTTCAGCGAGACCGAATTGTTGGAGTTCTGGCCCGAAACGGTGAGGTAGGCGTCCGAATCCCAGTCGGTGTCGTAGGTCTTGAACGACATCGAGGTATAACCCTGCTTGGCGAACTGGATGACGCGGTAGATGTAGTTCTCCGGAACCCCGTCCTTCTTGGCCAGCTTGATCTCGCGCTTCAGCGCGGTGTTGATCGCCGGGTCGAAGCAATCGTCGTCCTGGCCTTCGCAGTTGATGCAGGCCTTCATGATCGCTTCGAGGTGCTTCTTGACGATCTTGGAGCCGGTGACCAGCGAGGCGACCTTCTGCTCTTCATTGACCTTCCAGTCGATGAATTCCTCGATATCGGGATGGTCGGCGTCGACGATGACCATCTTCGCGGCGCGGCGTGTCGTGCCGCCCGACTTGATGGCGCCCGCCGCGCGGTCGCCGATCTTGAGGAAGCTCATCAGGCCCGACGAGCGGCCGCCGCCGGACAGTTTTTCGCCTTCGCCGCGCAGGAACGAGAAATTGGAGCCGGTGCCGGAGCCGTATTTGAACAGGCGTGCTTCACGCACCCACAGGTCCATGATGCCGCCTTCGTTGACGAGATCGTCCTGCACACCCTGGATGAAGCAGGCATGCGGCTGCGGATGCTCGTAGGAAGACTTCGACTTGGTCAGCTTGCCGGTGAACGGGTCGACATAGAAATGGCCCTGGCTCGGGCCGTCGATGCCGTAGGCCCAGTGCAGGCCGGTGTTGAACCATTGCGGCGAGTTCGGCGCCACGCGCTGGGTGGCCAGCATATAGGCGAGCTCGTCGCGGAAGGCGCGCGCGTCATCCTCCGACTTGAAGTAGCCGCCCTTCCAGCCCCAATAGGTCCAGGTGCCGGCGAGGCGGTCGAAGACCTGGCGGGCGTCGATCTCGGAGCCGTAGCGCTCGGCCTCGGGCAGTTTTGCCAGTTCGGCCTCGTCGGCAACGGAGCGCCACAGGAAGGAGGGGACGTCGTTCTCCTCGACCTTCTTCAGCCGAGCCGGCACGCCGGCCTTGCGGAAATATTTCTGCGCCAGGATGTCGGCGGCAACCTGGCTGAACTGCGCCGGCACATCGATATTGTCCAAGCGGAACACCACCGAGCCATCCGGATTCTTGATCTCCGAAAGCGCCTTGCGGAATTCGATCTCCGCATAAGCCGACTGCCCTTGCTTGGTGAAACGACGCTCGATGCGCATTGGCCCTATCCCTTTGTGTGTCTACATATAGCGCTTTTCCCAAGGGATTTCTGCCCCCTTTGCGAAACGCGCATGTCCGCCGTCTGCCGGCGTTCGAAAACGGCCGGCTCCTTTTCACAGGCTCCGCCCGCCCTGCTGGTCGAACTCCTTGCGAAGTAGCCGTCCAACGCGCCGACGAACCCTGCGGGTCCCTCAAAACTGAAACTTTTTTGCGACTCCCTCAATCGAGGGACTTTCACACTATCTAGGGTCGAACCTACCTGCAAACACTAAATATAGTATTAACAGACAATTTATTCCAGTCCGACATTTTTCCCTTTCGCCCCCAAAGACCCCACCATCCCAACGCTTCCGCCGGCCTCGTAAACAGGCGGAAATGCGGCCAAAACGCACATAATCCGGGAAAAAGACCGGGCTCAGAACTTTCCGGTCGCACTCTCAACAGGAGCGCATGGCCTATAAAAGGCGACTCGTTTTGCGCCGTCAAGGATTCGTTTGTGCCGCTTTTGTGACCCCAACATCTTGTGTGTCACATATGTGGATAACGGGGATAGAAGGTGGCCCAGGGGATTTCGATTTGTCTACGCGCAGGCAATCAGCCGCGACAACGCATCCCAAAGCTGGAGTGGCCAAATCGATTCTCTTCGCCAAAGAACATCGTCGGGCGATGCGCGGCAGGTGCGCGGCTTTGGCCGATGCGCCTGTGCTTGCTCAGGAGAACTGGTGCGGGTCGGCGCAGAAATAGGCGATGATCTGGCCAAGGTCAGGCTCGTTGACCATGCGCACGGCCTCGGCGGGGCTGACCCATTTGCGGGTGCGCGAGCGCCTTTCCTTCCACCTGTCGGCGATCTTGTCGACCTGCAGCGGAAATACCAGGACTTCACAAGGCACTTCCTCGCCGGAAGCCAATACCTTGGCATAGAAGTAGCGGCCGGCTTCGTGGTGGGAGATCGTACCGCGCAGTCCGGCTTCCTCGCCGGCCTCGCGCGCCGCTGCTTCGCAAAGCAGTTCCTTGGCCTCAGGCCAGCCCTTGGGAAGCACCCAGCGGCCGGTGTCGCGGCTGGTGATCAGCATGATCTCGATGCCATGCTTGGTATCGCGCCAGGGCAATGCTGCAACCTGCAGGCGGCACGGCGCTGTGCCGAAGAGCCGCTGGACCCTTTCGGCCAAATGGTTGTGCGTTGCTGGCGTCGTCAACATCGGAGAAGCTTGCCCCAGCCTCCAGAATCATCTGCCGTCTCATGAATCTTACGGCTAATCATGGCCAATAAAAGTAAAAAACCTCATACGCACTGGTTAACCACGCCAAGAGGTGTCGATTCAGGAAATATCGTGCGCAGCGGCACTCTTTCAAGAAGTGCTCGCCGGCAAGCAATGCTCGCCGGCATGTTCCGGGAGAAAAAGCGATTACCGCGAATCAGCCGGCGTGGTCGTCGGCGATCGGCTTCTGGTAGGTGAAGCCCATATCCCACGGAAAATAGATCCAGGTGTCCTGGCTGACCTCGGTGACGAAGGTGTCGACCAGCGGCCTGCCTTTCGGCTTGGCGTAGACGGTGGCGAAATGCGCCTTGGGCATCATGGCGCGCACGATGCCCGCGGTCTTACCGGTGTCGGTAAGGTCGTCGATGATCAGCACGCCGGCGCCGTCATCGGCGAGCAGTGCCGGCGTGACCTCCTTCAGCACCTGCAGCTGCCCTTGGCTGGTGTAGTCGTGATAGGAGGCGACGCAAACCGTCTCGATGACCCGGATGCCGAGTTCACGCGAGATGATGGCGGCCGGAACCAGGCCGCCGCGCGTGATGCAGACGATCGCTTTCCATTGGCCCTTGTTGGCGCCGGCAAGCCGCCAGGCGAGCGCACGTGCGTCGCGGTGGAACTGATCCCAGGAGACGGGAAAGGCCTTTTCGGGAAGGGACATTTTTCTGCGCACTCCGCAGCGCGCGAGATCGCGCGCAGACACTTGAAGGAATGCGCGCGGAATTAGCTGGAAAGCCTAGGCGTTGGCAAGGGCGGCGGCAAGCGATCCCTGTGGACTTACCGTGACAGGAAAGCTGCCACGGGCAGGGTGCGCAGCACCGTGCGGGTGACCCCGCCGAACAGCAGCTGGCGCAGCCAGGAATGGCTGTAGGCGCCGAGCACGAGCAGGTCGGCGCCGGTTTCGGCGACCCTGGTCTGGATCACCTCGTCGACCGAGTGGCCGCCCGATTGCAGCACCGAGACGCTAACGGTGGCGCCATGCCTGGACAGGGCGGCGGCGATTTCGGCGCCGGCCGCCTCCGGGGCCTCGTCGAGCGTATCCGGCGGGTCGATGACGAGAATATCAGTCTTCTCGGCCTCGATGATGAAGGGCAGGGCGTCGAAGGCGGCGCGCGCGGCTTCCTTGCTGCCGTTCCAGGCGAGCAGCACATGCTTGAAGCTGGTGATGAGCGGGCCTGAGTGCGGCACGACCAGCACCGGCCGGCCGGCGTCGTAGACCAGCGTGTCGACATCGGCGCTCGGATCGCCGCCCGACTCGCGCTGCGCGGCTATGATCAGGTCCGCGGTGCGGACGGTTGGGATGCCGGTCAGCGCGCTGTCTCCGGAAAAGCTCTCGAGGCTGCGCCACTCGAAGGACAGGCCGGAATCCTCGATATGCCGGAGGAAAACCGCCCGCAATTTTTCAGCGCGCTCCTTGTTCATGTCGGCCGAAACCTGCAGGAACTCGGTGTCGGGAAAGCCGGTAGCCGAGGTGTAGGGGACGGGAAGCGCTTCGGCATGAATGCCGATGAGATGGCTCTGGAACCTGTCGGCAAGCGGAATGGCGCATTCGAGCACGCGCTCCGCGTCCTGTTCGTTCTGCAGTATGGCGACGATGGTCTTGAATCGCATGGTAACCCCTCATTTTACGGCGATCGAAACTCGCCCGCATGAAACGTTACAGCACCGCGCTTGGTTCCGGCCTGGATCAGGTGGCCGCGCTGGCGAGGCCTGCGACCATCGCCTCGACATCGGCGCGGGCGGCGTCCAGCGCTTCCTGGCTGCGGGCACGGACGACCAGCTCCGTCCAGAACTTGCCGTCGCCATATTTCGGGTAGGACCCGATGATCGTAGCCGGATACGCCTTCTGGATCTCGCCCAACGGTCCGCCGACCAGGCCTTCGCCGAACGGACAGTGCACCGTGGCCGACAGCATTCTGGTGCCTGCCTTCAGCGTCGGCACCACATTGTCGAGCATCGCCTGGAAAATCGCCGGCACGCCGGCCATGACATGGACATTGCCGATGCGGAAGCCCGGCGCGATGGACACCGGGTTGTCGATATGGTCGGCACCGCGCGGCATCCGCGCCATGCGCTTGCGCGCCTCGGTATATTCGATGCCGCGCGCGGCGTAGCTCGCTTCCAACATCGTATAGGCCTTGGCGTCGTATTCGCAAGGCACCCCGAAGGCCTGGGCAATCGCATCCGCCGTGATGTCGTCATGCGTCGGACCGATACCGCCGGTCGTGAAGACGTAGGTGTAGCGGGCACGCAGGGCATTTACTGCCGCGACGATCTCGTCTTCCTCGTCGGGAACGATGCGCACCTCCTTCAGGTCGATACCGATCGCCGTCATGATATCGGCGAGGTGGCCGATATTCTTGTCCTTGGTGCGGCCGGACAGGATCTCGTCGCCGATGACGAGCATGGCGGCGGTGACGATTTCGGACATGGGAGGCTCCGGCAAAAAGGTCAGTTGAGATAACGCGGCGGATGGTTGGCGGTAATCCCCGTATTGATAACGCTGCTGCAGCAGAGCAATCGCATCAGGTCGGCGCCGCCCCTCATTGCCCTGCCGGACATTTCTCCCCGTATAGTGACGGGGAGAAAGATGCCTTCGCAAAGGATTTCGCCAATCTCCAGCGTTGCAGAAGGGGGTGCCGAGGTTGCGGCCAGTGTCCAGTTGATAGATGGGTAACACTTTGAACCGGATACATGGGTTACACTTTTCCCCCTGTGCTGTCCGCCGCAGCGCCAAGCGGTTTGGTTGGCGCGGCGCTGCGGCGGACAAGCTTCATGCGCCT
>NZ_JBVVQU010000047.1:0-54909 GCF_055811555.1 Mesorhizobium sp. WSM4813 | reverse complement strand
CCCCCCCCCCCCCCCCCCCCCCCCCCCCCCCCCCCCCCCCCCCCCCCCCCCCCCCCCCCCCCCCCCCCCCCCCCACCACTTTTTGTTTTCCCAAAACCGGTTCCCGCTTGTGGGTCCGATGCTCTCGAGCAGCAGGAGACGATCATGTCGCGCATTGGAATCCATTCTTTCGTCTGGTCGGCGAGCTCGGCGCAAGGCGACCTCGAGCGGACGCTGGCCAACACCAAAGAGGCCGGCTTCGACCTGATCGAATTCTCCTATCTCGACCCTGCCAATGTCGACATTGGCGGACTGGCCAAGCGCATCGCCGAGCTCGATCTCGGCGTGGCGATCAGCATCGGGCTGCCGGCCGACGGCGACATTTCAAGCGCCGACAGGGCGGTGGCCGCGCATGGCGTCGAAATCCTGAAACGCACGATCGCGCTCACCCGCGATCTCGGCGGCCAGAAGGTCGCCGGCATCCTCAGTACCAGCCATGGATTGCAGACTGAGGCGCCGACGCGCGATCAGTGGAACCGCAGCGCCGGAACGCTAGCCAAGGTCGCGGAGACCGCCAAGGCCGCCGGCGTCACGCTCAACCTCGAGATCGTCAACCGCTTCGAGAGCAATCTGCTCAACACCGCGGCGCAAGGGCTGGCCTTCATCGAGGACACCGGCTCCGACAACATCTTCCTGCATCTCGACACCTTCCATATGAACATCGAGGAGGCCGACGTCGGGCTGGCCATCCGCCATGCGGCTGACAAGATCGGCTATGTCCATATCGGCGAGAGCCATCGCGGCTTCCTCGGCACCGGCAACATCGACTTCGCCGCGATCTTCGATGCGCTGACCGCAATCGGCTATAGCGACGACCTCAGCTTCGAATCCTTCTCGTCGGAGATCGTCGACGAGAACCTGTCGAAGAAAACCGCCATCTGGCGCAATCTGTGGACCGGGAATATGGAGCTGGCCCGGCATGCGCGCCGCTTCATCGCCATCGGGCTGGAGACAGCACGGCGCAAGGCCGAGCTTGTTTCATCAAGCCATCGGCCATAGGGCCACTCGATGTTGATCGCCCGGGCCTTCCTGTTTGCGATCCTCAGGCCAGCTCAAAACGTTCCACAGCGCGCATGATGCCGCGCAGTTCGGCGAGGCCTTTCAGGCGGCCGATCAACGAGTAGCCGGGGTTGATCCTGGTCTTGCCGATGTCGTCGGCGAGCAGATGGCCATGATCGGGACGCATCGGAATCCGCCAGTCGGCGCGGCCTTCCCTGCTGCGGCGCGTCTCTTCCTGCATCAAAGCGAGGATGACATGCGCCATGTCGGTGCCGCCCTCCAGATGCTCGGCTTCATAGAAGGAGCCGTCATCCTCGATGGTTACACTGCGCAGATGGACGAAATGGATCCGGTCGGCGAATTCCTTGACCATGCCGACAATGTCGTTGTCGGCGCGCGTACCATAGGAGCCGGTGCAGAATGTCAGGCCGTTCGCCGGGCTGTCGACGGCGTTGAGGATGAAACGCGCGTCCTCGGCGGTCGAAACGATCCGTGGCAGGCCATAGAGCGAGAATGGCGGGTCGTCGGGATGGATGCACATGCGCACTCCCTCCTGCTCTGCCACCGGGATGATCTCGCGCAAAAACCAGGCAAGATTATCGCGCAACTCCTTCGGCCCGATCGAGTCATATTCCGCCAATGCCTCGCGAAAACTATCACGGTCGTAGCTGCGCTCGGTCGCCGGCAGGCCGGCAATGAGATTGCGCTCGATCCTGTCGATCTGCTCTTCGCTCAACTCCTTCAGTCGCGATTCCGCTTCGGCGATGCGTGCCGCGCTGTAGCTGGCTTCGGCATTCCTGCGCTTCAGGACGAACAGGTCGTATGCGGCGAAATCGATCGCATCGAAACGCAGGGCGTAGCCTGTCGTTGGAAGCCGATAGGCAAGGTCGGTGCGGGTCCAGTCGACCACCGGCATGAAATTGTAGCAGATCGTGGCAATGCCAGCCTTGGCGAGCGCACGGATCGTGTCCTTGTACCAGCCGACATAGCGAAGCCGTTCCGCCGAGCCGATCTTGATCGAATTGTGGACGGGAATGCTCTCCACGACAGACCAGGTCAGCCCTTCGGCCTCGATGATTCGCTTGCGCTCCAAAATGTCCGTCAGAGGCCAGGCGCGGCCGTCATAGATATTATGCAGGGCGGATACGACGCCCGTGGCTCCGGCCTGCTTGACATGATCGAGCGTCACCGGGTCATCTGGACCATACCAGCGCCAGCATTGTTCCATTGAGGCTTTTCCTTTGCGATAAAACAGAACCGTATTGTTCGGCCACAATGGAAGTCAAATTAAAGGAGTTTCAGCAATGAAGGATTTCGACGGCAAGATCGCTCTGGTGACGGGGACGACCGGGATCGGCCTGGCAACCGCCAGACGTCTTAGCGCGGGCGGCGCGGCGATCATCGCCTGCGGCATCGACCGCGCAGCCAACGCTGCGATGACAGCGGAACTGGACAGCTCCGGCGCCGAGGCGCTGGTCATGGCCGTCGACGTCTCAGTGCCGGATCAGGTTCGCGACGCGGTCGCGGCCGGTGTCGAGCGGTTCGGCGGCCTCGATGTCATCGTCAATTCCGCGGCGGTCCATCCATACGGAACCGCTGTTAGCACCGATTTCGACACTTGGAACCAGGCGATATCAGTCAATGTCGGCTCGATCTACCTGACGGCACATTTCGGTATTCCCGAGATGATGAAGAGAGGCGGCGGCGCCATCGTCAACGTGGCTTCGGTGCAGGGCTTCGCCTGCCAGCAGAACGTCGCCGCCTATGCTACCACCAAGGGCGCCATCCACACGCTGACGCGCTCGCTAGCGCTCGACTACGCGCGCTCCGGCATTCGCGTCAATTCCGTCAGCCCAGGCTCGATCCGCACCCCGATCCTGGAGAAGGCGGCGCGCGGCGAAAACGGCACCGATGCCGATGTCGAGGCCGCCTACAGGCGCTTCGGCGAAGCGCACCCCATCGGGCGCATCGGCGAGCCGGAGGAAGTGGCGGAACTCATCGCCTTTCTGTGTTCGTCGAAAGCCGGGTTCTGCACAGGTGCGGACTACAGGATCGATGGCGGCCTGACGGCCGGCATCGGCGTGAAGTAGAACAGTAAGATCGGTCTCGGCCTCACCGGGACGTTGACGCTGGCCAATTTTCGGCCAGGCCGCCAGGCGAAGCGCCGACGGCGAACCAATGGCGCTTAACATGCGCGAGTTTGCATACTGCACTTGCAGCCGGTTCAAGCGTCTGATTCCCTTGGTTACGCTGGGCTGTCCTGATTCGCTCACTGTCCAAAGTCTTTGCAGTGCGCCAGGAGTAAGCCTTCCACCGACCGCTGCGCTGGCGCATTCAAGGGGAGAGACGGCAAATGAACACTGCAACGAGGCCGGCAATCTCGGAGATGCGGCCCAAAATATCCGTCATCGGGGTTGGCGGCGGTGGTGGCAACGCCATCAACAACATGATCGCCGAAGGCTTGCAGGGCACCGAATTTATCGTCGCCAACACCGATGCCCAGGCGCTCACCATGTCGAAGGCAACGCGGCTGATCCAATTGGGAGCGCACGTCACGGAAGGCCTTGGTGCAGGATCCCTGCCCGAGGTCGGCCATGCCGCGGCCGTGGAATCGATCGACGAAATCATGGACCATCTTGCAGGGACGCATATGTGTTTCGTGACCGCGGGCATGGGAGGCGGAACTGGAACTGGTGCAGCACCGGTCATAGCGCAGGCCGCGCGCAACGCGGGAATACTGACCGTCGCCGTCGTCACCAAGCCGTTCGTCTTTGAAGGCAACCGCCGAATGCATGCGGCCAATGAAGGCATCGAGCGGCTTCGCGAAAGCGCCGATACCGTCATCGTCATCCCGAACCAGAACCTCTTCAGGATTGCCGATGCCAAGACGACCTTCGCGGACGCGTTCGCCATGGCGGATCGCGTTCTCTACGCGGGCGTCGGCTGCATCACCGATCTCATCGTCAAGGAAGGGCTGATCAATCTCGACTTCGCCGATGTGAAGTCGGTGATGCGCGACATGGGTCGCGCGATGATGGGAACCGGCGAAGCCACCGGGGAGGACCGCGCCAGGAAGGCGGCCGAAGCGGCGATCGCAAACCCGCTTCTCGACGAAGCGTCGATGATGGGCGCCAAGGGCGTCCTTGTCTCGATATCGGGCGGCACTGATATGACGCTGTTCGAGGTCGACGAAGCTGCCACCCGCATCCGCGAGGAGGTCGACGCCGATGCCGATATCATCGTCGGCGCCATTTTCGACAAGGCGCTCGCGGGAAAATTCAGGGTGTCGGTCGTTGCGACGGGATTGCGGCGGGGGCTTGAGATACCGCTGACGGCGGGGTTGGAAAACCGTATCAACTGAACCTCCCATGGGCGCCGGCGGTAGGATTCGACTTGAAGATCCGCCGCTCTGGTCTGGAGACCGCCGCCAGACGATGGTCGGCGGACGGCTTGCCGACCGCAATTGTTTGCGGGGAGCCTGCGGGTTAAGTTATCGATTTTCATCTGCGCGGCGCTTGCCGCGGATTGGAAGGTCAGCCCAGCGCTCACGGCGCCGGCCGCGTGAACAGGGTGCGGAACAGCTCCTCGGCACGTCGCAGACCTTCATCTGTCAGAATCACCGACTTCGCCTTGTTTGCTGGATTGGCGATCAGCCCCTTCTGATGCAAGCGATCCAGGGCATCCCAATCCAACCCCTTCCAGGCGCGCCTCTCTTCATGCAGCGTTAGCCAAAGCAGGCCCAGAACGGCATCGTCGATCTTGTCGGTGTCCATCTCCATGTCAGGCAGTCTAACACGGTTGAAACTGGCTGCCGGGAGAGGGTTTGACATTTCTGTCCGCTGCGTCGGCTTTGCCTCCTTGCAGGCTCCTGATGGGGATCAAAACCGGTCGCCAGGCCGCAAACGCAAAACGGCCCGCACTGAGGCGGGCCGTTTTTGATTTGGTTGCGGGGACCCGCAGCCACCGCTGTCATACCTTCTCGAAATCGCGGAATACCTTGAGACCCCGCGAGTTCTAGAACGCCCATCAACTCGCCGCGTAGCGCAGCATGAACTTCACCTCTTTGTGTACCTGGGGTTAGGACGACGTCGCCTATCAAGGAACGAAGGGCCTCCGCCGCTTCCCTCCCGCCGTCCGGATCGTTTAAAGCCGCCGCAAGGTTTGTGACTCTTGCTCGGTAGATGTTGGCAATGTTTGGGTGCACATCCGGCAGGTCGCGAGGAGCATTATCAAGCCGTCGGATTATCTCGCCTTTTTCCCGCTCCAGCTCCTCCATTCGGGCCTTCATGGCTGGCTGATACATTCCGTCTTCGATGGCCGAAATGATGCCCGCAATTGAACGCTCGATCTTCTCGAGCGAACGGCGGTCGGCATTGTTTTGTGCCCTTCGCTCATTATTGAGGCGAGCTATTTCTTCATGATACGCCCGAACCGTGTCTGCTATCGAGTCAGCCGACACCAACCTGTCCTTAAGGCCGGCTAGGACGCGTTCCTCGATCCGCACGCGAGAGACGGTGCGATTGTTTTCACAACTCCCACGACGTGAATGATTGAGGCACCCAAAGCGGCCTCTCTGGATGAGGCCATATCTTCCGCCACAGCTACCGCAGACGAGTAGCCCGGAAAGGAGCGAAACCGGACGATTGGTGGCATGCAGCTTCTTCGACCTCGCTTCCCTGACGCCGATAGCGGTCGCCTCGAAAATTTGCCTGATCTCGTGCTGGCGTTTTTTCGCTGCCTGCCAAAGCTCGTCGCTCACGATTCGGAGATGCGGTACTTCTGTCCTGATCCACTGGTTTTGGGGATTCATTCGCGAGACGCGTTTGCCATTGCTCGGGTTCTTGACGAAACGCTGCCGATTCCAGACCAGCACACCAACATAGAGCTCATTGTTGAGGACGCCGGTGCCGCGTGAGAGGTGCCCGCGGATGCTCGTATCTCCCCAAGCACGACCAAGCGGTCCCTCAACCCCTAACCTGTTCAGGTCGACTGCTATCGCCTTGGGACTTTTGCCCGAAGCAAATTCGCGGAAAATGCGACGGACGATCTCGGCTTGCCCCTCCTCGATCTCGCGGTCGCCTCGAATGCACTCGCCCCCGGCATCGAACGTCTTCAAGACGCGGTAGCCATAGCAAAGGCCACCCCCGGCCTTTCCCTTTTCCACTCGTCCCCTGAGGCCCCGCCTCGTCTTATCCGCAAGATCCTTCAGGGCAAGCGCGTTCATTGTGCCCTTTAGACCGACATGAAGCTCGCTGATCTCACCTTCGGCTAACGTGATGATGGGAATGCCAACAAAACGCAAATGCTTGAACAACGTGGCAACATCAGCCTGATCACGCGATATGCGATCGAGCGCCTCGGCCATAACGACATCAAATTTCCCGCTCTGTGCATCATGCACCAGGGACTGCATCCCTGGCCGCAGGATCACACTTGCGCCCGATATGGCTGCATCATGATAGCTGCCAACGACCTCCCATTTGTCACGGTGGGCTTGTTCGCAACAAATCCGGAACTGATCTTCAATCGAACCTTCATTCTGATTGTCCGACGAGTAGCGGGCATAGAGAGCGACACGTCTCATAAAAGGGAAACTCCTGTCGCTCCATTCGGCATCTTGCTATGTCTCCGGTGATCCAGTCGCGTTGTCGTTGGCCGCGCGGGGCGTCTTGAAATGTTTGGGGCCAATCTGTTTCCGATCAGGCGGGCGACGGATACAGCGGCCTTGTCCAAGAGGTGAGATCCGCAGGTTTTGAGTTCGTCGGGAAAGCCGGCATTATCATTCAAAGCACGATTCTTGTCAGCCCCTGATCCATCCTTTTCCATGCGCCGACGCTCTCGTCGGTTGAGATCAAAACGCGCACAAGAGGCCGCTAGACACCTCTTTGCAAGACAAGATTCAACCGGTCGCAGTTCGACGCGCAAAGACTTTCAGTCGGCGAGAGCGTATGCGTTGGCAAACAAGCTGCCGAAGCAGCCAACTACCTCATGACGTCCGCTAGCCACGCAATTCACCTCCAACAAGCCGGCGGATATCGTTGGAGGTGAGCGCTGGCTTCCAGGCTTTGTCTGATTCAGGAGTCTCTGCCGGACTGGCGTCAGATCAGTCAAGCCCGGAGCCCGCAGGCATGCGGCGGGGTAAGCCGCTGCAGGGCTTGACGAACCTGTCACGGCCGGGTCCTGCTACGTAGTATCGTTAGGAGAACCGCTAACCACCTTAGAATTCCCCATTAACTCGGTGGCCCGCTGTCTGATAGTTGCTCCCACATCAGTCTTGGCGCGCAACGTAAGATCGAACCTGACCGTGACAGTGCGGCATGTTGCTCTAACCAGTCCATCAAGTGTTCCGGAAAGAGTATGGTCATATGTGACTGAACTGGTTCCTAGTTTAAACACCTGAGAGGTAATTGTCACCAACGTTCCCACCCGGGTCTCGCGCTTATAGTGAATCTCGGTGCCAACATCGGCCCAACCCAAACGATCGAGATCGCCTTCCATTCCAGCAAGTCGTCCTAGCAGCTGAAAGCTTGCGTCGTCGAACATCGCGGCGTAGTGCCGAACATTGAGGTGGCCCATTGCATCGCACATCCAAGGATGGACTAGCCCGGCGAATGTGACGATTCCTACGTCAGTCAATGCGTATTACTTCCAAATCTCGATTTACAAAGACATTTTCGACCATGACAGCGTGCTAGCCTCTGTTTCGAACGGGTTCTATGAAAGGTTGGCCTGAAAAGATACATTGAGGTACTTGAGTTCAGTGAACTCTTCAATGCCGTGCCGCGACCCCTCACGTCCGATCCCAGATTCCTTTACGCCCCCAAACGGTGCAACTGCGGTTGATATGGAGCCGGTGTTGACACCCACCATTCCGAATTCAAGGGAGTCTGCCAAGCGCCCAATTCGATCCAAGTCGCGAGTATAGATGTAGGCAGCAAGTCCAGATGGCGTCATGTTTGCCATCATGCAGACGTCCTTTTCATTGTCGAACCGGAAAATGGCAGCGACAGGACCAAACGTCTCTTCACCGGCCAGCAACATTTTGTCGTGGGCAGCCGCGATTATGGTGGGCTCGAAGAAGTTACCTCCGAGCTTGTGCCGCTTCCCACCCGTGACCAGAACGCCACCCTGTCGGAGGGCGTCCGCTACGTGACGTTCCACCTTCTCCACAGCGCCGTTGTTTATAAGCGGTCCCTGATCGACGACAGGATCCAAGCCATTCCCGACGCAAAGAGCGTTGACGAGCTTTATCAACTTCCCCATGAACGCATCGTGGACGGCAGCATGCACAAAGATGCGGTTTGCTGAGATGCAGGTCTGCCCGGAGTTTCGGAATTTCGAAGCCATGAGGCCGACCGCAGCTGCATCAAGATCGGCGTCGTCAAACACGATAAAGGGTGCATTCCCCCCAAGCTCCAATCCCACCTTTTTTACGGTGCCGGCACACTGACGCATCAACTGCTTTCCGACGGCTGTCGATCCCGTGAAGGTCAACAGCCGGACCAAAGGGTCGCTAGTTAGGACGTCACCAATTGCCACGGCGTTGCCCGTGACGACATTCAGTACACCTGGCGGCAGGCCCGCTTCGTCGGCAAGTTCGGCCAAAGCAAGCGCCGTCAGCGGAGTATCGGGGGCCGGCTTCAGCACAACGGTGCAGCCCGCCGCCAACGCCGGGGCTACCTTGCGGGTCACCATAGCGGCGGGAAAGTTCCAGGGCGTGATTGCCGCGACAACTCCCACGGGATGCCGTGTTACCATTATCCGGCAGTCAGACCGAGGCGAAGGAATGATTTCGCCATAAATCCGCTTTGCTTCTTCTGCGTATAGCTCAACGAACGACGCTGCGTAGTCGATCTCTACGCGGGCTTCCGCCAGGGGCTTGCCCTGCTCGGTGGTGAGCAACCGCGCTAGTTCGTCACGGTGCCGGCCAATGAGATCAAACCACCCCCTGAGGATCGACGACCGGACGGAAGCCGTCGTTGAGCGCCAACCCTCGAGCGCGTTTGCTCCGCTGGCAACTGCCTCCGTTGCCCCCTTGCTGCCTACGTCAGGCACCTTCGCGATTTCCTCTCCTGTCGCAGGATTTATGACCGGCAATTCGGGACGACCCACCCACTGCCCGCCAACCCAACAATTTTCGCGAATGCTAATTGCCATCATCAGTTTTGGTCACTTCTCTTGTCATCGTTATGGGCGAAATACCACTGCAGACGAGGGAGACCACTGAAGCCAAACTGGCTTTCCCCTGTCAGACGTGAACGAAAAATGCCGGTCCAGGTTTGGCCGGATTACAGACAGGGATTGGCCCCGACGCGAGGGGTGCTCGATGTGATAGATGCAGCGATCTCCGAGATATGTTTCGTTGATCACAACGCTGCCAATGAGATTGTCAGTAGATTCGACTGGGTGCCAAAGGGGCAAGAACTTTTCGGGACGAAGGGCTATGGTGACTTTGTCGCCGATGTCTAACTCGGCGCCGCCGGAATTGACCTTACAACGACCAACGCTCTCAACCATTATCGATAAACTGTCGACAGTTTTGCCCTCGACGACGCCATCTAAGAAATTCATCGTGCCAATAAACTCGGCGACCGTCCGACAATTGGGTGACTCATAGAGATCCGTCGCTGAATCAATCTGCAGGATCTCACCTTTGGACATAACGGCGATGCGATCGGAAATCGCAAGAGCCTCCTCCTGGTCGTGGGTGACGAAGACGAAGGTTATTCCGACCGATCGCTGAAGCTCACGCAGTTCCAACTGCATTTCCTCGCGAAGCTTTTTATCCAGGGCACTCAGGGGTTCATCCAACAGCAAAACTTTTGGATTGCACACAAGCGCGCGGGCCAAGGCAACGCGCTGCCGCTGACCTCCAGACAGTTCGTGTGGGCGGCGGCGCGACAAGCCCGCGAGTTGCACGGTTTCGAGAGCCTTATGAACGATCGCGTGCTTTTCGTCCCGTTCAAGACCACCGCGCCTCAAGCCGTACGCGACATTTTCTTCGACGTTCAGATGAGGGAAGACGGCGTAGCTTTGAAATACCATATTCGTCGGCCGGCGGTTGGGCGGTGCCGCCGTCACATCTTCGCCATCAATGACAATCCGCCCGGATGTAGGACGCTCGAAGCCGCCCAGCATTCTTAACAGTGTGGTCTTCCCACAGCCGGAAGGACCGAGAAGCGAAAAAAACTCCCCCCTTCGTATCCCGAAGCTCAGGTCGCGCACTGCATTGAAGTGACCGAAGGATTTTGACACCGACTGGAACGCAATGAAATCAGAGCTGGGAAAGTTGGGCATCCGGGCCTCGCGATGTGGTTGGATAGCTCGAGCGGCTCGCCCACGCAGAGGTGAGCAGCATCAGAAACGAGACGGTGAGAATGCAAGTGCCGAGTGCTAGGACACTTGGAAGACGGTTCGGGAATCGCAGCTGACTGAAGATGAAAACCGGGAGCGTCGGCTCATTGCCACCAAGAAAAAATGCGAGAACGAATTCGTCGAAGGAGATGGTGAAGCACAGCAACAAGCTTGAGATTATAGCCGGCAGGGCAAGCGGCAATGTCACTCTGAGGAACGTCGCTAACGCCCCCTCGCCAAGGTCCCGTGACGCCTCCTCAAAGTTCTTGTCGATAGCTTGCAGCCTCGTGGCCACGGTCAGAAACGCGAAAGGAAGGCAAAGCAAGATGTGGCCGATCGCAATGCTGGTGAGCGAGGCCGGAAGATGAAAGTAGTTGCGCAAAATGCCTATGAGTGCAACGCCGAGCACGACCGGGGGGATCACCAGGGGCAGGACTATGATGCCTACAAGCCCATACTGCCCCCGAAATGGCTGCTGGCGCAGTCCAAGGGCGGTCAGTGTTGCGAGAGCAGTGCTGACAACAGACGATGCGACGGCCAGACCGAGACTGTTGGAGAGGGCCTCAAGCATCTTTTGGTTGCCAGCCAGTTGCTGGTACCACTCGAACGTCAGTCCCTTGAGTGGTAACGTCACATAGATGGCATCGTTTAAAGAGAACAGCGGAATCAACATCACTGGTGCGTAGATGACAGCGATAAGCAGGACGACGTAGGCGCTGAGGAGAACTGGGGATTTGTCTGTCATGGTCGAATGCGCCATGCGCGATAAACGAGATAGGCCGCGCCAAGGCCCGCAATCAGAGCCGCGATAGCAAACAGCGATACCATTGCGACGGCTGCGCCAAGATGGGGATCATCCGCTCGCCCGTACAAGGTGTCGATCATGTTGCCGATCATTACACCACTGGGTCCACCGACCAGAGCCGGAGTAACATAGTCGCCTACGGTCGGAATGAAGACCAGCAGCGCGGCTGCGATTACACCAGGCATTGATATAGGCAAGGTAACCCGCAGGAAGCGCCACATGGGGCCATCGCCCAGATCGGAGGCCGCCTCGAGCAGGCTGCGATCGATCCGTTCGAGCGCGATGAAAATTGGCAATACAGCAAAGGCCATCCAAGCGTGCGTTAGTGCAATGGCGACTGCAATCGAATTGTAGAGCAGAAAATCGAGGGGTTGCGATACCCAGCCAAGCTTCAACAATGCTGCGTTGAGAATGCCGTTGTAACCAAGGATGAGCTTCCAAGAGAAAATGCGAAGCAGGTAGCTTGTCCAGAACGGGATCGTAATTAGCGTAATCAACGTTGTCTTGTGTCGCCCTCCATAGATGGCGATGTAGTAAGCCAGCGGGTATGCCAAGACGACCACATTTACCGTGGTTACAGCAGATACGAGCAGCGACTTTCCCAGAACTTGAAGATAGGGACCGGAGAAAATCCTCCCGGCAGCGGGGTCGGATACTAGGGCAAATATCTGCTGGTAGTTGAAGGCGCTCGGCCAACCTCTCGGCCCATTCATACTTGCAACTGCGAGAAGAATAAAAGGCAACACGATGAACGCCAACAGGAACAGCCCGGCGGGAGCAACCAAAGCGTAGTGGCCTGGAACAAGCCTGGCGACGGATCTTCGCAATCCGAGCAGTGGCGGCGGAGGCTTCGCCCCTGGGGGATTCACTGCAGGCGGAGTGACTTCCTCACGGCGGACGACGCTGGTCGGAGAACCCCTGACTGCAAATCGGCTGAACACAGGCTCGATGGTGGGATGGGGCGCGGTGTTTCGGTTGATCGACAAATGAGCAGGCTCCGTTTTAAAACTACTTGCATGACGCATACAACTATGTCAAGTTCCTGTTGAGGCTAAATCAAGAGTTCGCCCTGGCAAACGCTATGAAGTATGACAAAATTGATCGCGTACCACACATCATCCGGCGCAGCACCGGCGCCGCGGTGTTAGTTGCATTCGCGTCGATAACGAATGCGAGCGCGGACGCGGCTTACGTAAAAGATGCGCACGCGCTCGTGACGCTGATTGAGGACTATGCCGGCCGGTATCCGGGACGTCTCACCTATGTTAGGCCGCCGAGCGAAGATGGCCTGAGGTTCGTGGCCGCCTTCATAGCCGACGCTGCAAGCGTTGACCTGAATACCCTGACGGAGCCTGACCTTCAGGCAGCCATCGACGCTGGGCTCGAACGCTTGGGGTCAGTGCATTCGCGCCTATGGCAACACGGACGCAGCCTCCCTGCGAATAACAGCGAGGCCGCCGATCTAATGGAAGAGCAATCAGTCGTATTTGTGGGACGCGACACCGCTCGCTGGGACACCGCTCGCTGGGTTGTGCGCACTGATAGTCAAGCCATCGTCGGGTCCCCTATCGATCCCGCACTGCAAATCACAGAGACGCTTCGCCAGCGCATAATCGATGCCTGGACCCAACGGTTTGGCCTGCAGCAGCCCGTCTGCGGCTGCTCATTCCGTATGTCGCAACGTACCCTTCCCCCTCTCTTCTCAACCCCGGAAACGTTTCGATGAAGCCTTTCTCTGGAATTCGCGTGCTTGACCTCACGCACGTGCTTGCGGGTCCCTTCAGCGCCTATCAACTCGCGATAATGGGCGCTGACGTCATCAAGATAGAATCGCCCGACCATCCAGATGTGGCGCGCCCCGTTGGCAGCGTCCAGCACCTCAACCGCAAAGGCATGGGAACCTCGTTTCTCACGCAGAACTCCAACAAGCGAGCAATCACGCTCAATCTCAAGACCGAGCGGGGCAAAGAGCTGTTTCGCGAACTCTCGGCCTCGGCGGACGTGATCGTAGAAAACTATCGCGCCGGAGCTATTGAAGCACTTGGCCTAGGCTATTCGGAAATCGCCGAGCTCAACCCTTCCATCATATATTGCTCGATGACAGGGTTCGGCCAGACCGGACCCAAGCGCGGCCATACGGCTTACGACAATGTCATCCAGGCCATCTCCGGGCTGATGACCACAACGGGCCATGTCGGCTCTAGCTCGCCCCTCAAAGTCGGACCACCCATCCTCGATTATTTCAGTGGCACGATGGCAGCGCTTTCGATCGCTAGCGCGCTGTTTCAACGTACGAAGACAGGTCGTGGACAGAGGATCGATGTCTCAATGATGGATTCGGCCGTCATGTTGATGGCCTGGACCGTTACCGATTTCTTGAACGGCGGCGGCGCTCCAAGGCTTTGGGGAAACGACAGCGATAATGCTGGGTATTCCTGTTACGACACGGCGGACGGTCTACTGATGGTCGGCGCTGAGGCGCCAAGCCAGCAAAGGCGTATGTGGAAGATGCTCGGCCGTGACGATCTCGCTGTCGATCAGACATTTGAGCAGGTTCTGTCCAAGCGGGACGAGCATGCTCCCATTCTGGCTGAAATCTTTCTCCGAAAAACAGCCGACCAATGGGCACTAGAGTTCCATGACGCGGGTCTTCCGGCCGAGCGCGTGCGCACGCTCGAGGAGGCGTTGGCGCACGATCAACTTTCACACCGTGCAGTGCTGCACAAGCTCGGCAAAATAGCGGCGCTCGACCAAGAGATCACTGTCCCAGTCACCGCTTTCACCTTCGCTGCCGACGGGCCGGAGATCACCTCACCCCCGCCGTTTCACGGCGAACACACAGACGAAGTCCTGAGGGAGTTTGGATACCAGGACGTGGACATGTTTGCGCTGCGGCGCGACGGCGTCATCTAAATAAAACAACAGATGGGAGGCGAAAAATGACTACGGCTTCAAATATCTTTTCCGGCGGAGGATTAGACCGGCGCGGCTTCAACAAGATGCTGCTATCGCTCGGCCTTGGGATGGTAGCCTTGCCAATGCGTTCTCAGACGAGCGTGGCCGCAGAGCGCATTACCTACTTTGCCTACGCCGGCTATGAGGATCCAGGTATGCATCGCGCATATCAGAAGAAATATGGCGGCTCGCCTGAGTCGGCATTCTTCGCAGACGACGAAGCGGCACTTCTCAAGCTTAAGAATGGATATGATGCCGACCTGGCTCACCCGTGCTCGAACAGTGTGACCAAGTGGCGCGAGGCCGGCGTAATCGTCCCCGTTGACATCAATCGCCTCAGTAATTGGGACGATATCATCCCGGCGCTCAAGTCGGTCGACGGCACCACATTCGAGGGTCAGCAATGGTTTCTCCCTTTCGACTGGGGAAGCAACGGGGTTGCCTTTCGCGAAGACCTAGTGGACGGCCAGTACCTCAAAGAAAACTCATACCGGCTTCTCTGGGATCCCCGCTATACTGGCCGGCTGGGAATGTGGGACTCGGTTGACGGTGCCGTCGCCATGGCGGCCGCGATTCTGGGCATCAAGGATACCGCCAAGGTTTCGGACGTCGAATTTGACAAGATCCGGCAGCTTCTCGCCGAGCAGAGAGCACTTGTGGCCTACTACTGGACATCTGAGACTGACGCTGAGACGGCCCTTGCATCGGGTGAATTGGTGGCGTCTTATTTGTGGAACGCACCGGTTCTGCGATTGAAGCAGCAGGGCGTTCCAGTCCAATACATGCTGAAGCCCAAGGAGGGCGTTATCTCCTACGTCTGCGGAATCGTGATGCTGAAGAATGGACCCGGGGACGAGCAGGAAAAGTACGACTTCCTCAATGCGATGACCGATCCAGAATCCGGAAAGTTCCTCATCGAAAACCTCGGCTATGCCCATTGCAACAAGAACACGTTCGCTCTGGTTAGCGACGACGTGTTGGCAGCGCGCGGCCTTTCCCGGGACCCGACCGCCTACCTCGCTGATTCGACTTTCTTCCAGACGTGGTCACAGGATCTTCGCGGCCGCTATATCACCATGTTCGAGGATGTAAAACTCGGTCGATAGGAACGCAAAGTGTGATGGACTTTAACGACGGATCTAGGATAGCCAACATAGTCGGGACGTTTTCCTTGGTCGTGGCCGACAGGCAAAAAGCCGCGACCAATGCGGCTGCGGAGCTTGAAGCCTCGGCACCCACGGCGCTCGTCACCATTTTCACATATCCAGGAATTTCGGTGAGCAAGCTCAGCGACACGCTACAGCAATCGCACTCAGGGACAGTGCGGCTGGTGGACCGTCTTCAAAATGAAGGCTTGGTGGTCCGCGCCCGATCTAACAGCGACGATGCGCGTGCCGTGACACTGACGCTCACGAAGAGCGGACAGAAGCGGGTCCAGAAAGTTCTCAAACTGCGTCGCGATGCATTGACGAAGATTCTGGCCCCACTGTCGGAGCAGGAACGGGGGGAGTTCTGCGGCCTCATAGAAAAAATCCTCTCCTCGCTCAATCACACAGTCTCCGACGGGTACGTTATTTGTAGGCTTTGTGAATTGGCCGTCTGCCCGCTCGAGAGGTGCCCCGTCGCGCGAAGTGCGAAATGAAGACCTTTGATACGAGGTCCTGCACCCTTATAGTTGTATGCTGCACACATATGGTGAACCAAATGCTAGTTACGACCTCGATTTCCCGGGCCATGAACAAAGTTGCCCGCGAGAAAATGATACTAATCAACCAGGGTTTTGTTCACGCGGTTGTCCTTCGCTACCGCGAGGGTCCGCAAATTGCTCAAGCCGAATATGCAGACAATCTGGCTGAAACACGCCGTCTTCTGACATTCTTGCTGCATATGTCCCGCCTTGACGTCGGCTTCAATCCAGATGGCAGCGGAGGATCGGACGACTACGCCAGACCGAAGCTCGGGAGAAATCTTCTCGAGATTCTCTCCAGCAACCTTGAGGTCGTTCAGCGATGCTTCCCTGCTCTTGAGGATACAATCCGGCTTGTTGGCGAGTCAGCTAACGGCCAAGCTTCGCTACCTGCCTTGAAAACTGTTCATGATGAAACGGTCGCGTATCTCGCTGAACTGCGGACACGCCTTTCCGGAGGGGAAATAACGGCCAAGCAGACCGAGATCCAATCTGAGGCAGAAACAATCACCCTCGAACATTTTATCGGCTATTCCAAGGAAGTGGACCAGCGCTGGCGCGAAACACTCGCCCCCCGAAAAGAGGAGGAGTTTCGGGATTTGATCACCGGCCTCAATTCACTGCTGATGAATGAATTCCTCGCGATCGAGCAGTTCCTGATCCACGGGTTTGTTTTTCAACGGTGGGGCCTGCACGCGACTGCAGAGAGGTGCTTTTGGCAGTCGGTCGAAGAAATGCGCGCCGCATTCCGCATTTCGCAAGTCATTCTCGTCCTCGGAGGCGACCCCGGCCAGATGCGGTCGGAACCGCACCTCATCCCTCATCGAGTTGCGGTCGGACGCAACAAGGAAGAGGCCCTCTCGAACGACCTGTTGCTGATGGAGCAGCTCATTGCGGCAGAGACGTCGCTTGCAGACGCTGCAAATGCTGATAACGGCGCCACAGAGACCCTGGTCAGCATTGTTCGCCGCCATACCAGCTATCGCGACTGGCTGACGGCCAGGCTGACCCAATGTGGGGACCCCGCGTCAGAGGAGCGCTTCGAGCAAGAGAAGAACGGGTCGCTCGAGGCCATGCTTGCGCGATGGAACGTTAAGTAACGAATTCAACAAGGGAGAAGAATGATGAACTACATGTCTGTTAGCCACCCGCAACTCGGAAAGGGTGCCACGGCGTTCCTAGCCAAAGATCTGCGGATGTTGATCGACGGCAAGTGGGTTGCTGCAAAGAGCGGCCAAACGATAGACGTAGAGGACCCCGCCACGCAACAGATCATCGCATCGGTTCCGGCCGGTTCTGCTGCCGACATCGATGCGGCCGTTCGCGCGGCACGCTTAGCTTTTGACAAGGGACCATGGTCTCGGATCAGTCCCGCGGACAGGTCTCGCCTAATCTGGAAGCTCGCCGACCTTCTTGAGACCCATGCCGATGAGTTCGCCGAGTTGGAAACAATCGACAATGGCAAGCCTGTAGTCAATGCTCGCCGGGGCGATGTACAAGGTGCGATCGACGTCTTTCGCTATATGGCAGGCTGGCCCACAAGGCTGACTGGTGAAACCGTCCCGGTATCGAGCGCCGGCAATTGGCATGTTTATACAACACGTGAGCCGGTCGGCGTCGTCGGACAAATAATACCTTGGAACTTTCCGTTGATGATGGCTGCTTGGAAGCTGGCTCCCGCCTTGGCTGCGGGCTGCACGATAGTGCTGAAGCCGGCCGAGCAAACCCCCCTCACCGCTTTGCGCTTCGGCGAGATTATCCAAGAGGCGGGTTTCCCGGATGGTGTGGTGAACATTGTAACTGGTTATGGGGAGGAGGCCGGGGCGGCTCTTGCGGAGCATCCTGACGTGGACAAAATCGCATTCACCGGTTCGACTGCTGTGGGCAAGAGGATCGTCAAGGCCGCGGCGTCGAACCTCAAGCGCGTCTCGCTCGAACTCGGGGGCAAGTCGCCCGCGATCGTTTTTCCGGATGCTGATTTGGAGCATGCTATCGCAGGAACAGCAGATGCCATTTTCTACAATATGGGCCAGTGCTGTACAGCAGGGTCGAGGCTGTTCGCGCACACGTCTGTTTTCGACAAGATCGTGGAGGGGGTGGTTGAGAAAGCCGCGCGCCTTAAGCTCGGGCACGGTCTGGATACGTCCGTTAACATGGGTCCTCTCGTCTCTCAGAAGCAGTGGGACCGCGTCACTGGTTACATTGAGTCAGGACGAAATGAGGGAGCGGAAGTTTTAACCGGCGGCACCTCGACAGACAAATCGGGCTACTTCGTCGAGCCGACAGTGCTTGTAACAACACGCGGTGACATGAAGGTGGTTAGGGAGGAGATCTTCGGGCCGGTGGTCTGCGTCCAGCGCTTCGATTCCGACGAACTCGATTGCGTCGCCAGATTCGCGAACGACACCGACTATGGCCTAGCTGCCAGCATCTGGACGCGAGACCTGAGAACCGCACACACGCTCGCGCGCAAGATCAGGGCAGGCACCGTGTGCATCAACACCCACAACTATGTCGATCCGGCGCTGCCGTTTGGAGGCTTCAAGCAGTCCGGCTGGGGTCGCGAGATGGGCAAGGAGGCAGTCGAACACTACACGGAAACGAAGGCTGTTGCTGCCTGTCTCTAGTTGTCCACGCAAAATCAGCGGTCCCGGCCAGCGTTTTTTTAAAGTTATCCTGGAATGAACTTTCTACTGGTCCCTCACGTGCGGCACGGCTCGTCTTACCTGAGCCGCGGCGACATGCTTGACAGGCACAGCACCCACCGTCATGGGGCGCTCATGACCAGCTCGCCGCCGGTTCCGGTTTCACCGGTCCAAAACGTCGCAGAAGTGACCATGCACGAAGGCGTGGAGATCGGCCACCAGCTCGCCGCGGTCTCAGCCGACAGTCCCGAATGACTGTCGGTTCGCCCGCGTGAGCGGATATCGACCGTATGCCAGAGCATAGCCTTGGCGGTGGAGATCGAAACGACGTCCAGGCAATGGAGGTCAACCTCTCCACGAGAGGTGAGGGGAACCTACCCGTAGGCACTCCGAAGATGAATCCCGCCACAGTTGTCACTCCCACCGCTTCCGCCCGCGTTTCCGCCTCTGGTTCCGGCTTCTAGGGAGCAAGTCGAGCCGCATTCCCAAACGGATCGCGGCAAGTGTGGCGATGTGTTCGAGCTGCCTCAGCATCACGCGAATTCCCAAGGCGAAAGGGAGCGGTCCGTTGGCACGACTCGATGCAGGCCTAACTTCATCAGCCGGGTTGGCCACCTTCGCCCCATGCATCGCAAAGCCTTAAATCTGCTTCAGGATGTCTCGTACGTGAATAGGGGTGGGCGGAGCACCGCGCTCAAAGATGCTGCCGCAATGCGCTCGGAGATCCTGGCGTGATCTCCGTGAGGAGGCGGTTGCGCCAGACCGGAAGGAGCTCTCGCTCGAAGATGGAGCGCCGCATCGCAAGTGCTGTCGGCCATCGGCGCGCCTGTGAGCCAGTTCTCGCCGAACTCGCCAAAACTCTTCGCCTCTTTCATGCGCCGCTTTTGCCTGCCCTGTTTAGCCCCCTACCCTGCTCCATCCTCAGCACCGCTCACCGCCCTCCTCACCTGGCACATCTGCTCGGCTCGGGGACACCCGGTTGTCATTGGCTGCGTGCTGCGCCTCGAAATGCTCCCGCGCGATCTGGTGGCCGATTAGGCGAGCGATCGACAGTACGACCTTGTCTAACTTGTCCCGTACCGCGACGTTAGCAATACCCGCATTCTGATTTTCATTGGCCGGGTTCTTCTCATCCGCCATGGCGCTGCCGGCTCTTTTTTCGAGATCAAACAGGCATTGAGTCGCAAAACGGTCAGAAGAAAAGGTCTAAGCTCGCTTTGTCGTACGGTGGCGTGCAAATACTTGCGCGTTGCGCACGCGGCTTCAGCTCTCGCTTTTCGATGAGGCCTCGGTCCGGAAGGTCTATCTGTCGGTGCAGGAAGCCGACCTCAAGGACAGCCCCTCGGCCAAGGCGGTGACCGAACGCGAGCAGGCGTGGAAGGGCGATATCCCCTTCGGCGACGACGAGGCGCTGTGGGCCTGGATCGACGGACTCGACGATGCCAGCCGGCTGGCGCTGCTCGCCCATTGCGTCAGCTACGGGATCAACGCCCTCTTCGAGCGGCCCAATCCCTACAGCGGCAGCGGCGTGAGCCAGCACGGGCTCGACCAGCGTCTGCGCGAGGCCGACCGGCTGGCCCGTGCCACCGGGCTCGACATGGTGGACGTCGGCTGGCGCCCCACCGTCGCGAACTATCTGGGACGGGTCACCAAGGCCCGTATCCTCGAGGCGGTGCGCGAGTGGACCGGCGAACCGGCGGCCCAACTCATCGACCACCTCAAGAAGGGCGACATGGCCAAGGAGGCCGAACGCCTGCTGGCCGACAGCGGCTCGGCGGGGCGGCTTCGGTCGCCCCGTCCACTCCTCACCTCACGGCCCGGCGTCCTGCCGGGCCATTTTCGTTTCAGGAGACCACCATGTCCGCCCATATCGTCTATGACACCGCGCCGCTGGGCGCGCTGATCCGCTATGCGGACGGCGCTCCGCGGCCGCCGGCCCGCTTCGCCAAAAAGCTCGCCGCCTGGGAACGGCGCAACGGCCTCGGCCGTCTCGTCCGCAAGGAGCCGCCGCGCGACCGGCCGGCCTATTGCGCGCCGGCGTCGATCATTCTCAACGAAGGCAATTTCGCCTCCGGCAGCGTCATTCTCGTCACCGTCCTGCGTGAGCACAGCCTCGACAGCGATCTTCGCTACGAGATCGTCGAGAGGCCCACGATCGGCATGGTCCGGGTTCTGCAGCAGGTCGGCGACGATGACGAGTTGCTGCACCTCGCCGAAAGGCGCGAGGCGGCCGAACTCTGGTTGGCCAAGACCGGATACCGCAATGCGCGTCTTGAAGACGTCACCGCCGACGAGATCGGCGCGGATGTCGTCGAGGGCCGGGCGGCTGCGTGAGCCGCGCAGAGCCACACCCGCGCAGAGAATATCAACCCGTTCAACATCATGGCCCGGGCTTGGAGACGAGCGCCGGGCCGCTTGCTTTTTTCAGGAGCAGCACGATGCCCGACTTCACCATCGAAACCACCTACCACCTGCCGGTTTTCCGGCACTCAACCTATTCGGCCGACACGCCCGAAGCCGCCTGCCGGCTGGGCGTTGAAGACAAGGACTGGTCTGGCCAAAGGGAGGACTACGAGTCCTCCGGCGAAACCTATGTGACCGGCATCTGGGAAGGTGCCGACGCCGCCTATCGCGGACAGGCTATCCGCGTCGCTCGTCATTTCGAAGAGGCGGTACAGCGCAAGGCCGCGCATTTCGAACTCATCTGGTTTTCAGGTTTCTGGAGCCAGGGCGACGGCGCCTGTTTCGAGGGGCGTTACGGTCATTCCAAGGGAGCACCAGCCAGAATTCGCGAACATGCTCCAAAGGACCGCGAGTTGCACAGGATTGCCTACGCGCTGCAGGCGATCCAGCGCCGCAACTTCCACAGCTCCACGCCGCCATCTCCCATCGCGACCGCTACTACCACGAATACACCATGGCGATTGCAGTCGAGCGCGACAGTCCGGTCTATCAGGACATGACCGCGGATGCGGAGGAGGCCGTCACGGAGGCGCTTCGCGACCTCGCCCGCTGGCTCTATCGCCAGCTCGAGCGCGAATACGAGTATCTGACCTCGGACGCGGTGGTCGACGAGGCGATCATAGCCAACGAATACACCTTTACCGCGGGCGGCCGCCGGTTCGGCTAGGTGCCGTTCGCCCCGTGAGCGCTGCCTGACGCACCCTGCCGGACCGATCGCTGCCCTGACCGTTGCGTTCGCAGGTCTGGACGCGGCTTCCCCGCTGTCAACGGGCAAGCCGTTCCCCCATCGCGAGCAATGGGTGACATCGGTCCTGGCTCGCATCCGCCTGCGCGCCATCGCAACGGATCAGGGAGTCAACGGCCATGTGCAGGGTTCTCAACAAGCATCACGCGGGCGTTCCGGCTGGCGCCGTCTATATCGGCCGCCGATCGAAGTGGGGCAATCCGTTCCGGATCGGCCCCGATGGCGACCGCGCCGCTGTCATCGCGAAACACGAACGCTGGCTCGCCAACCAGCACGATCTGCTGCGCGCGCTCGATGAGCTCAGCGGCCGCGATCTCGTCTGCTTCTGCTCGCCGCTGCCGTGCCACGGCGATCTGTTGCTGCGGCTCGCCAACGCGACGCGCGAGGCGCGCATCGAGTGGTGGCGCAAAACTGCGTGATCGTCGTGCTCCCGCTGGCCCGAGCCACCGGCTCCCGTTGTAAACGTCCCGCCCACTGGCCATCGCCTTCCGTCAAGACAGCCTGACCTACGGCCGCTTCGCGCGTTGCCCGATCCCAAGATCCTCCCGGCGCAGAAAACGCCCGCTCTGTTTGACGCCCGGTAAGGGGCCGCCCGCCTCATGCCGTCAACCCGCAAGGGGTTCCCCTCGGTCCCTCGGTGACGGCAGCGGCCGGCTCCTTTCTGATGGCGTCGGCGGGACGGTTTCCGCGCAAGGAATGGAGGATGGACCCATGGCAAGCACGCAGCGGCCTTATCACCCGGATGACATTGTCGTTTGGCCGGACGGCACTTGGGCGACGCTCGGGGACGTCTGGGCCGGTGACTTTGGCTGGATGTCTGACGACTACGAGATCTTTCGCGCGGACGATGCCGAACGGCTGAACGCACTGAACCTCGCGGACGATTTCGGCCTCCCCTGAGAGGGAGAGGAAGGCCGGGACGGGTTTGAGCCGGCGCGGTCGAGAGAGAGCGCCGTGCGGCTCGCTCCCGTTCCGCTCTCCCGAGGTTCCCGTCATGACGCCCATCTCCGCATCCGCGGCGCCCGCTGCCGCGCCGCTCCCGCTCGCCGATAGTCGCGCCGCAATGGCGGTCGTTGCCGCCGCCGCATGTTGCTTCCCCATCTCGAACGCGGCGAGCGCATCGACGCGCCGAAGCTGCGCGCGGCGATGGAAGCGGCATTCGGCGCCTCGGACGCCGCCGGCGCTTGGGACTGGAAGACGGCCTACGATGCCTGCGAGGCCACGACGGTCCTGTTCCTCCGCAAATACGGAAAAGCGTTGTTCCGCAAAGCCGCATCTCCGGCTCTCCGGCTTTCTGCATTGTCGAAGATCGCCGGGCTGATGCCGACGCATACCCGCCGGTCCGAGGAGGCGCAGACCTTCCAGCAGTTCTCGACGCCGATTCCTCTCGGCCTCGTTGCGGCCACCGCCGCCGCCATCACGCCGTCCGATCGGGTGCTCGAGCCTTCCGGCGGCACCGGCCTGCTCGCCATCCTCGCCGAGATCGCCGGCGCCTCGCTCGTCCTCAACGAGCTGGCCGACACACGCGCGGCCCTTCTCTCCTCTCTCTTTCCGGCCATCCCCGTCACCCGCTTCGATGCCGCCCAGATCGACGACCATCTGGATGATGGCACCGTGCCGAGCGTCGTGCTGATGAACCCGCCATTCTCCGTCATGGCCAATGTCGAGGGCCGTGTCGCCGATGCCGCCTGGCGCCACATCGCCTCGGCGCTGGCGCGCCTGGCGCCCCGGCGGGCGGCTGGTGACCATCACCGGGGCCAGCTTCGCGCCCGACAATGCGTGAGCCGTTTCAAGGGCATCGACGAAGTCTCGGAAAGTAAGGTCGAGAACCGTCATCAACGCCATCCTCAGAAGCTTCCGCAATCCCCGCCAAATGTGGGGAGCCAGTCAGCCGCCGCGACCGACTGGCTCCGGGCGCCTTGGGAGGAGCGGCGCCAAAAATCAGCAAGGCAAGTAGTTCAGACTCAAGAAATCCAGCGCGTTCGCGCCATAATCAATCAATTGTTCCAGTTGGCGCGATCGGTGATTTGCAAATAGCCATGCCGATCGATATGGGCGACGTCACCCATGTCGAACCAGCCTTCCGTGTCGAATTGATTGTGCGCTGCCATACTGAAACCCTCAGGCGACGGCTTGCGCGCCGGTGATCTCGACCAGCGAGCCGCAGATGAATGGCGCCTCGTCGGAAGCTAGGAACGCGACGAGGGCGGCGACCTCTTCGGGCCGGCCGATGCGCCCGAGCGGCACGAGCCGATCGAGATCGGCGATGGTCTTGCCAGCGCGTTTGACACCCGCTTCCAACATCGGCGTGTGGATCTCGCCAGGGCAGTCGATTAGGCTCCGGAACCACGTCTGCATCCACCTTCTCCTGCGGCTATCTCAACCAGTGCGTCGCGCTTTCATTATCCGGCGTACAAACTACACAGATCGAGACCTTCGCCTTCGAATGCTCCTCCTTCAGCACTGCCAAATGGACGGTCAGGCCACCTTGCGTCGGTTGCAAACGTGTGTCGATTGGGCGCGTGCAGCAGGATATCGTGCCACTTGGACGGCGATACGCGCCTGCCTGGAAGCACTGCGGTATTGAGACAATGTTATCTCAAAGGAAGCTCCATGCTATCTGAACCTGACTTTCCCGTTGCTGACAAAGCCGCCGTGATCTGGCGAAGGGACACCAGCCCCACAGATTTGCCAACATCATTAGCAACAACGGCTTCATCGTACTTGGAATTCGTTAGTATTTTAGCCGCGGCCTCGAGCGTCGTGCTCTTATTTAGTCTTGGTAGCGAGGGCCTTTCAGCTGGACAGTCTTCATCCATGATCGCATCCACCTTGATGAATCGACCTCGATTGACGTCCTTAACGAACCTCTGGATGTAGTCGTCGGCGGGGCGCAAAAGAATGTCCTGGCTGTCCCCCTGCTGAACGATGGTCCCATCGCGCAGGATGACTATGCGGTCGCCCAGTCGCAATGCCTCATCGAGGTCATGGGTGATGAATACGATCGTCTTCTTTAGCTCCATCTGCAGATCGAGCAGCATGGTCTGCATGTCGGTTCGGATCAGAGGATCGAGAGCCGAGTACGCCTCATCCATCAAGAGGATCGATGCATCGTTGCTGAGCGCGCGCGCGAGACCAACTCGCTGCTTCATGCCACCCGACAACTCATCTGGGTAGCGGTTTTCAAACCCCAGGAGGCCCACCCGCTCGATCCATCTCATGCCGGTTTCTCGGCTCTTAGCCTTGTCGAGCCCCCGGACTTCGAGGCCGAAAGTCACATTGTCGATAACGGTCCTGTGCGGCAGCAATGCGAAATTTTGGAACACCATCGCCGTTTGTTGGCGACGGAACTCTCGCAGTTCCAGTTCCGACATGCCCAGGATATCGCGTCCTTCGATAACGATAGAGCCTGATGTGGGCTCGATCAGACGGTTGATGTGACGAATCAGTGTAGACTTGCCGGACCCCGACAACCCCATAATGACCTGTATCTTTCCGGCAGGAATTGCGATGTTGATGTTGTTCAGCCCAAGGATGTGTCCATGCATATTTGACAGTTCGGACTTGGAGAGGCCGTTGCGGATCGCTTCGACGCACTGCTTTGGAGAATTACCAAATATCTTGTAGAGGTCTCGGATCTCGATTGATGCGTCGCTTCTATTCATGCCCAGCGCCCCGATGTTTTTGCAACCGGCGGCCGTAGGCTTGGCTTATGCGGTCGAATATGATCGCGATGCCTACAATAGCAAACCCGCTGAAGATACCTTGCGTGAAGTACTGATTTGCGATCGCCTGCAACACATTTAGGCCAAGCCCTTGGACGCCAATCATTGAGGCAATGACAACCATTGCAAGCGCCATCATGATGGTCTGGTTGATACCAGCCATTATAGTTGGCATGGCAAGCGGCATCTGAACCTTCCAAAGTTTCTGCCATCGGGAACACCCGTAGGCGTCCGCCGCCTCCAGAACTTCTTTGTCCACAAGGCGTATCCCGAGATCGGTAAGTCGGATAATTGGAGGAATTGCATAGATCACGACCGCGATGAAGCCGGGCACGCGGCCGATCCCAAGCAACATGACAACCGGAATCAGGTAGACGAACGGCGGCATCGTCTGCATTACGTCGAGGACGGCCCGCATCACTCCAGCGATTTTCCTGAAACGGTTCATCAAGATTCCGAGCGGAATTCCTATAGCAATTGCGAAGAGCGTCGATGAAAGGACGAGAGAGATCGTCTTCATCGCGTCAAGCCACAACCCTAGGAGCCCGATCGCCAGCAACGTTCCAATAACAGCGGCTACAGCGGCCCAACTCCGCGCCACAATCCATGCAATCGCGGCCATTGCGAACACGACGATCGGCCAAGGAGCGTGGGACATCATATTCTCGAAGAACACGAGAACATAAAAGAGAGGCTTGAAAAAGGCCTCGATGCTGTCGCCATATGTCCGCGTGAGGGTCCTGAGAAAACCATCGACGGTGCGTGTGACGGCGAGGAGCAGGTCAGGGCTCAATTGAGGAAATCTGTATAACCAATCCATACCAAATACCTTGATGAACACTCACCACCCAGCACCATTGACTGCACTCGATCGTCAAGCGTTGCAATCGGGTTCATGCGTGAGTTCCGGCCATCGGGCCCGGCCGTTGGCAAGGATTTCGTACTTGCTTGCCACGGAGGATGCAGCGCGAATATGGTGGCCCCGGAAGGCGGAGCCACCATCACGTCAGGGCTCAGAGAGCGGCCTTAACCTTTTCTGCAACATCTGCAGGGACCCATTTGGTCCAGACGTCCGGCATGTTTTCGATGAACCAACGGGCTCCATTCTGACCATTCGCCTGGTTTTCCGTCATCCACAGCATGATCTGACCAACTTCGGCCTGCGTCCAGCTGCGCTTGGCGAAGTATTGCTTTGCCGGCTCTACGTCGTCCCGCGCGAGGAACTTTGATGAGGCGGTCGTGACCTCTTCGGCAGGCTTCCAGTAGTTCGGCTTCGGATCGGGGCAGTCCTGCTTCGTCGTGCAGCGCGTCCATTCTTCAGCATCGTGTTCGGGCCCTTCAAGGCGCACCATCGGATACTTCGTGACAAGCGATGTTGGAACCCAGGCGTAGGCTATGTAGCCCTGCTTGCGCTCGTAGGCCTTGGTGATGGCTCCGTCGAGAGCGGCGCCAGATCCGCTCGGGACAAGCACAAACCCCTTCTGGTCAGCTTGCAAGGCCTTGAACAATTGCCCCGTAACTATGGTGGAACCCCAGCCCTGCGGGCCCTGGATGATGCCGCCCTTCGAAGGATCTTCGGGGGCTGGAAACAGCTCCGGGTGCTTCAGAGCCTCATCGATAGTTTTGATGTCGGGGTGGGCGTCGACGATGTACTTCGGAATAAACCAGCCGGACACAGATCCATCGGAGATCGCGGTACCGATCCGGCTGATACGCCCTTCTTCAGCACCCTTGACATACACTGCTCCGACCGCGGACGGCGACACAGCCGGGGCAATATCGGGCTGGCCCCGCTCAATCATCGAAGTGAGCGTCGGAACCGTGTCGCCCGCAACGACTGAAACGTTGCAACCATACCCGTTGTTGAGGATGAATTGATCCACATAGGCGTTGACCTCTGCTGACTGCCAGCTAAAGGCGGCAACCGAGATGTCGCCGCAGGCCGCATGCGCCGCACCACCGGTCACAAGCGGCATCACCGCAACGGCAGCGGCATACAAGAATTTAGTCATGCCAAGTTCCTCTCATTGTTTTACCTCTGGTCTATCGATGCCGATGCCTGGTCGATCGCGTACGTTGCTCCCATTGGCATCAAACTTTACGACCTGGCCAAATTACCCTTCATCATCTACGGGCTGTAGGCGGAAAAATTAGCGCCTGATATAATCTCGATTCATGTGTGTGTGCACACCTCGATCATATTTAAAGCGATGCGTGATTTCCGGCGCAACGGCCGGGGTGGTTGACAAGGATGCGGAAGCTCCGGCCACGGAAAGCTCAACATAGATTCGGTGGCCCCGAAATGCGGAGCCACCATCATCACATTAGGGCTCAGAGAGCGGCCTTGACCTTTTCTGCAACATCTGCAGGAACCCATTTGGTCCAGACATCCGGCATGTTTTCGATAAACCACCGGGCGCCATTCGAACCATTCGCCTGGTTTTCCGTCATCCACAACATGACTTGGCCAACTTCGGCCTGCGTCCAGCTGCGCTTGGCGAAGTATTCCTTCGCCGGCTCTACGTCGTCCCGCGCGAGGAACTTTGCCGACCCCGCCGTGATCTCTTTGGCAGGTTTCCAGTAGTTCGGCTTCGGATCGGGGCAATCCGGCACCGTCGTGCAGCGGCCCCATTCTTCCGCATCGTGTTCGGGCCCTTCAAGGCGTACCATCGGATACTTGGCGAGGAGGGATGTCGGAACCCAGTGATAAGCTATGTAGCCCTGCTTGCGCTCATAGGCCCGAGTAATGGCTCCCTCGAGAGCGGCGCCAGATCCGCTTGGAACGAGTTCAAAACCCTTCTCGTCAGCTTTGAAGGCTTTGAACAATTGCCCCGTGACTATTGTCGAACCTCGGCCTTGTGGGCCCTGAATGATGCCGCCCTTCGATGGATTCTCGGGAGCCGGAAACAGCTCCGGATGCTTCAAAGCGTCCTCGATAGTCTTGATGTCGGGGTGAGCGTCGGCGGTATACTTCGGAATATACCAGCCCGTCACGGTCCCGTCACTGATAGCGGTGCCGATCTGGCTGATCCTCCGTTCAGCAGCGCCCTTAGCATATAGTTCGCCGACCGCGGAAGGCGACAATGCTGGCGCAACATCGGGCTGACCCCGCTCAATCATCGAAGTGATACTCGGGACCGTATCGCCCGCAACCACAGAGACGTTGCAGCCATACCCGTTATTGAGGATGAATTGATCCACATAGGCGTTGACCTCGGCCGATTGCCAGCTAAAGGCTGCGACGGTGATGTCGCCGCAGGCCGCATGCGCAGCTCCACCAGCCGTGAACGGCATCATCGCAACGGCAGCGGCATACAAGAATTTAGTCATGTCAAGTTCCCTCCCACGTCTGTTTTATCGTTGCCGATGTCGCTTAAGCCGCTGATATTGCTTCTTCGCTATTTGGCATCAGACTTTACGATCGGGCAAAATTACCATTCATCATCACCGGGCTGTAGGAGGAAAAATAGCGTTTGATATGAATTTGATTCATGGACATTTGGCACTGGCCGTTTGACCGTGATAATGCTCGACCTCGATGCCGTTCCCGCCGCAGCACGTTTATGCAGTCGCCGTTAGCCGACCGCCACCGCTCTCGCGCCAGTTTCCGTCAGCCGCCGGGCGTCCGAGACCTCCATGCCACCGTACTGCTACGTCAGTTGTAGAACGTCGCGTCCGAGATTCCGTGTTTGCGGCAATAGGGCAGACCACAACCTCGCTCATGGTCGGTGCTGAGCGTCCAGCTTTTCCATAGTTCGATTTCGCGGGTGAGGTTTTCGGTCTTGTCGCGGGCTCGTTTCAACGCATCGGAACCGAGAAGCAGGTGGCGCGGCGGCTTGTCAGTCTGTACCGCCGCGAGAATGGCGCGGGCGGCGCGATCGGGGTCGCCGAGCTGATTGTGATTTACACGATCAAGCGTCGAGACGACCCTTCCCACCGACTCCTTGTATGAGGAATCCGCAGTCCGACTTCGACGGATTGAACCATCCGCCAGGAAATCCGTCCGGAGCTGGCCGGGCGCCACGGCAGTGACCTTAATGCCGAGCGGCACCACTTCCTCCGCCAAAGAGGCGGAGAACCCCTCCATTGCGTGCTTTGTCGCGGAATAAAGGGCCGCTCCAATGCTTGGCGCTCGGCCTGCCACAGAGGTGATATTGACGATGTGGCCGCTGCCTTGAGCACGAAGGTATGGCAGGGCAGCGCGCACGATCCGCACCGGAGCGAAGACGTTCACGGCGAAAAGGCTCACGAGTTCCTCGTCTGTCGAATCCTCGACCGCCCCGAGCAAGCCGTAACCGGCGTTGTTGACGACGACATCAATCTTGCCTGCCAGATCGAACGCCTCTTGTGCCATCGAGGCGATCCGATCGGGATCGGAAAGATCGCCACGGAGGAGTCGGACTTGCCCGTCATCTGCCGCCCATGATGGCGTCTCCTGACGCACGGTTCCAATCACCCGGTCGCCTTCTGCGGTTGCCGCTTTGGCGAGTGCGAGACCCAGTCCGCGCGAGACGCCTGTGATGAACCATGTTCTCATGAGAAGCGTCCTTCGAGGCGATCGCGGATATCAGATGAGGTGATCCCTGGTGAGAAGGGTCTCCAGGCCGCTTCCAGGGGTGAGAGGGTCGGAAGAACGGCAAGGTCAAAATCCATCACCTACGACGCCGACACGCCCTCTTTGATATACCAGCCCCAGGGCTGGTCCGTGACATACTTGGTGACCTGTTTTGTCTCGAGATAGTTTTCGAGTCCCCAGCGGCCCAGTTCCCGGCCGATACCGGATTGCTTGTAGCCGCCCCATGGCGCCTCGGTGAAGGTCGGCTGCGAGCAGTTGATCCAGACAATGCCCGCCCGAAGCGCAGCCGCAACGCGCTCGGCCCGCGCGTCGTCCTTCGACATCACAGCGGCCGCAAGACCGAACCGGGAGTCGTTGGCATGGCCGACCGCTTCTTCTTCGGTCGAAAACGGGCGTATGCAGAGGACGGGCCCAAAAATCTCCTCGGTCCATGCGGCGCTGTCGACCGGAACGTCCGTGAGAATTGTTGGCTGAACAAAGTACCCCTTCGCGAAGCCGTCGGGGCGCCCACCGCCGTAACTCACCGTGGCGCCGACGTCGCGTGCGGCCGAGACAGCGCGGCAGACCTGGTCGTACTGCCGCTTTGACACTAGGGGACCGAGCAGCGTGCCGGTTTCCAGGCCGTCTCCGATCACGATCTTTTGCGCTTCGGTAACCAAGCGCGCCATCAGCGGCTCATAGATATCTTTTTGCACCAGCACGCGCGATGTGGCGGAGCACACCTGGCCCTGGTTCCAGAAGATGCCGAACATGATCCATTCGACGGCCTGCTCAATGTCGGCGTCCTCGAAAACGAGGAAGGGCGACTTGCCGCCCAGTTCCAGGCTGACGCGCTTGATGTCGCGCGCGGCGGCGGCCATCACCTTCGAACCTGTCGGAACTGAACCGGTGAATGCGAGCTTGTCGACGCCGGGATGATCGGCGAGCGCCTGGCCGGCGTCCTTCCCCAGACCGGTTACGATGTTGAGAACGCCTGGCGGCAAGCCGGCTGCGTCGACGATCGCGCCAAGCTCCAGCGCCGTCAGGGGAGTGAGTTCCGACGGTTTGAGAACCATGGTGCAGCCTGCTGCGAGTGCCGGCGCCACTTTCCACGCCGCCATCAGCAGCGGGTAGTTCCAGGGAATGATCGCGCCCGCGACACCGACGGGCTCCTTGACGACCTTCGACGAGAACCGCGCGTCGGGCAACTCAACCGCCTCTTCGAAGCCGTTGTCCAACTGCTCGGCAAGGCCTGCATAGAAATCGAAGCATCCTGCCGCGTCACCGATATCCCATTCGGCCTCCGGCAGCGGCTTGCCGTTGTCGAGCACTTCAAGCCTTGCGAGTTCCGCTAGCCGGCTGCGGATACCTTCGGCGATGGCGCGCAGATATCTCGCTCTTTCCGCGCCGGAGAGGCGGGGCCAGCCGTCGGCGTCGAACGCCCTGCGGGCTGATGCGACGGCAGTGTCGATGTCGTCCGCTGTCGCCGCTGCCACGCTGTGAAAGACCTCTTCGGTGGCCGGATTGATGACATCGAGCTTGCCGCCCTTCAATGGCCGGACCCATTTGCCGTCGATATAGAGCTGATTATGCATGTCGTCCTCCTTCATTCTGACGCGTCGCCGAGCCCGGTCTCGCCTTCGGATCGTGCCGTTCAAAGACAGGCTAGGAGGCTCCTTCTCGGGACCAGCCGATACGGTAGACGCGACCGTTCTGGGCACCTTCAACGCTCTTGACGTATCCAAGCGCGACCTCGCTGGCGGGGGCCGGCTTGGTTCCCCTGAAGAAGGCGCCATAGAGGGGCACCGACTCCTCCACTACGGTCGGGCTTACGAGATTGATGCGCAGTCCGCGCCCGAGCTCGATCGCCGCGCCGCGTACGAACCCCTCGAGCGCGCCGTTCACCAGCGCGGCTGACACGCCTTGCGGGATCGGATCGTCGTTGGTCAGGCCCGATGTCAAGGTAAACGAGCCGCCATCGCGAATATGCTTGAGGCCAAAAGTCACGAGATTGACCTGTCCCATCAGCTTGCTTCGCAGACCGATCTCGAACTGTTCGGGAGTAAGCTGGTCGAGGGAGGCGAAATGGACCGCGCCCGCCGTGCAGACCAGGGCGTCAAATTCCCCTATCTCCTTGTAGAGGTCGAGTATCGAGGCCGGATTCGCGATGTCGACCTGAAAGTCGCCGCCGTTTCGGCTCACGCGCACGATGTCGTGACGCGTTTGGAGTTCGGCATCGACTGCTCTGCCGATCACGCCGCTGGAACCGATGAGGACGATTTTCACGATGATACACTCCTTGGTGACAGGTCGGCTGCGTCCCTGAGGTTTCGCGAGATAGATTTACTGGATCGATCCACGGAAGACCTGGTTCATGACGATCGTGAGGGCGACGATCGAAAGGCATGCCCGCAGGCCTATACCAGGTCTCGCCAGGGGTCAGACCCCTCGTGTCTCCCGATCGGAGGCCGTGACGCAGACGAGGCCAGCAAGCACCATCAGCACAAGAGAGACCATAGCCAGAGTCGCCAGCTTGGCGATCCGCTGAACCGATGACAAAACGGATTCATCGCTGGCCTTCCAAGATCGTCGCCCACTCCGAGCAGGTTTTCGGTCAACAATCTAACTTCCCTTTTGGTCGGCGCTTTCATTCTTGTCGCAATGGTTCTTCCGGGACGGGTCGCGCTGGAGTCACGTTGAGATCGGCTAGACTTTCAGCGGTTCAAGCGCGCGCTGCAGCTCCTTGTCTTCCTGATCGTTCAGCTTCTGAAGTGGGCGGCGCACCTTGCCCGTTCCGTAACCGCGAAGTTGCGAAGCGCGCAGGACAGAGGGCGTGTATTTGGTGCGCCATATGACCAATAGCGAGGGCAGCATGCGCTGCCAGAGTGCAAGAGCCTCGGAGTATTTCTTCTCCGTAACGAGCTCGTAAAGTTTGACGGCTTCGTGCGGCATGTAGTTTGCGCCGCCCCAAATCACGCCTTTGGTGCCGGCCATGAGGGCATAGACGGTCGTCGTGTCCGCGCCATTGAGGACACCCTCAGTCACCCGCAGATACTCCTGATGGGTCGTCAGATCGCCGGCGCTATCTTTGATGTAATTGAAGTTCTTTAGTTCGACGAGGCGCTTGAGCAGATCGGTCGAGACGGAAATCCCAGTAGCCTGCGGAATATTGTAGCCGATGATATCGATACCGATGGCCGCGTCGATCTCGCGATAGAACTCAAACAGACCGTCGTCCTCCGAAGGGCCTTCGAAATAGGGCGGCAGTATCATCAGCGCGTCGGCGCCGACCGACTCTGCATGTTTAGAGCGACGGATGACCTCGTCCATGTTCAGCGCAGATGTCTGGCAAATGATTTTGCACCGAGCGCCGATCCGCTTTGCCCCGATCTCGTAAAGGCGATTGCACTCGTCTTCGGTGAGATAGGGATGCTGGCCCGTCCCGGCACCCAGAACCAGCCCGTGCACGCCAGCATCGACGTACTTGTCGATCAGTTCCTCGAAAACGCTGATGTTGAGACTGCCGTCGTCATTGAACGGCGTCTGCATCGCCAAGTTGATGCCCTTTAGATCTGCCATCGCAAAAACCCTTTCAAATGAACTAGACTTCTTGGCCGGCCTTCCGGAACCTGCGGCCGGTGACGAAGCGCACGCCAAGCAACGTTATGGGTCGGGGATAGGCCCTGCTCGGAGGCGTTTTTCGCTTCAGAATCTCGATTACGGGCGAAGATTGACCAGAGGCAAGTTCGGCAACGGCTTTGCCGAAGGCGGTACCGCGCGATATTCCTGTCCCATTACAGAACGCAGCGCCGTAGACGTCCTCCGCAAGCTGTCCGAAGACCATGCCGCCGTTCTGCGCAAGGGTTAGGAGGCCACCCCAACTTGCTTCGAAGCCGATGGACGAAAGCTCCGGCCAACGGCGATCGAACGCCGTCTGCTGATGCTTGCGTGCATTCATGACCTCAGCATGTGATATCTCGAAATTGTCGGCATAAGAGTAAACGTTGCGCAGGAACAAACGGTTGTCGATCGTGCGCCGGACAGTGGTGCCAAAGCTGTTGGCCGGTATAAGACCGTAGGTGGACTGATCACCGACTTTCGCCAGCTCGGCCTCGGTTAGCTGCCGCGTCATGCTGGCGAAGGTATATATTGGAATCGCGCTTTTTGCGTAGAATCCAAATTTCGTGAGATGCCCGGCCGTGCAAATGATGACTTTCTTTGCACGGATCGTACCGGTGGCTGCTTCAAAGGTATGGCGCGGCCTGCCGTACTGGACGCCCGTGATCGCAGTATTTTCGTGTACCGTCACATTCTTCGGCAACAATCTCGTTGCGTTTTTCAGATATTTGGCGGGCTGGATGAGGATCGTGCCGGGGTGATAAAGCGCGCGGATATAATGCGCGCTTCCGGTAATCGCCTGAATCTCATCGCAATCGACCCAACGGTAGTGCTGGCCCATCCGATCGAGCGCTTTGGAGAAACCCACGAGGTCGGCGACCCCATGGTCCGTAGCGGCGCTGTGAAATTTGCCCTGTGGGTCCCAATCACACTCGACGCCGAGCTCTTCGGACGCTGAACGGAGATAGGCATTACCATCTAGATTAGCAGTCAACTCATCCAGATTGCCTTGGACGTCCTCCACGAAATCGCGCTTCCGCGGATTATGGGCTAGGTCGATCGCAAAACCCATACAACGGCCAGCGGAATTGTTTCCGATACGACCGGCATCGACAAGAACGACTCCAGCATCAGAATTTAATTCAGCATAGCGGCGAGCGGCGTGAAGTCCCATCCAGCCGCCGCCTATTACCAGACAATCGCAATCGACATCCCCTTTCAGCGGTACCAACGGCAGTTCCGGACCGGCCGTTCGGTACCAACCCGAAAGTGTCACTTCGCCTTGCGGGGGCGAAACGGCAATGCGTCTGCCGGGCTGAGGTGAAGCTGAACTCATAATGGATCTCGTGAAGCCGGAAATCCGGCGGCCATAGGCCTTCTTGTGCGCTTGCTAGAGGGTTAACAGTCATCAAGGCAACGTTGTAGACGGAAAAGCACGCGTCTGACATAAACTAGGCTCATGTCCAAGTTGCGTTACATGCTGCCTTCAAGCCAGTCGCTCTTCGTTTTCGAGGCCGCTGCGAGAAACCTAAATTTCAAACGGGCCGCCGAGGAGCTGAATGTAACGCAACCGAGCATATCGCACGGGATCAAGGCCTTGGAAGATTATTGCGAAGTAGCTTTGTTCGTTCGCGAGAACCGGGGGGTACAGCTCACCGAAGCGGGGTTACTTCTCTATGACAGCGTCCGCTCAGGGTTCAACCGCATCGAAAGCAGTCTTCAGGCGATCACTTCCAACGATACGAAGTACATTACCGTCGCGGCATCCACGTCCCTTGCAGCCCACTGGCTGGTCCCTAAGCTTTCAGTTTTCCAGCGTCACAATCCCGGCATCAAAATCAAAATCGTTACTACTGATCGTGACATTGAACCTGATCATCAGGTGGATATGACGATCTGGATAAGGCCGCGTAAGTTTGAGCGCGCCAACAGTTGGTACATGTGCGGCGAGGTCATCTATCCGGTTTGTACCCAGTCCTATCTGGCGAGCGCACCGTCGATCCGGTCAATCAATGACTTGACGAACCATCGACTCATTCATTCCTCCGATCCTTACCGCAAGCGGATGGGATGGAGCGAATGGCTTGAAATTTTCGGCGCCGAGTCCGCGAACATTCAGCCGGATCTGGTTTTCAACGATTACCAATTGGCCATCCAGGAAGCCCTTTCCGGTGCAGGTATCTTGCTTGGGTGGGCGCTAACAACCAACCTGCTGCGGAGCAATAAGGTGCTCGTGACGCCCCTCAAAGAAGAATGTCACACCGACAACGCGTTCTTCGTGGTCGTGAACGAGAGGAACTCCAAACAGGCGGAAATGAAGCTGCTCGTTGACTGGATCGTTGAAGAGGCAAAAGCTTCCGAGCGATCCTAGTGGAACGAATTTGACATTCGCATCTCAGTTCGACATCAGGTGGGAGAGGCGGATGTCAAATTCAAAGTTCCACTAGAATCATCTACTTGCTAGTGGTCCTTGGATTCCGACATTTGCCCGATTGGCTCGTATCAGCGGGATGCAAATGTCGGAATCAGACCACTAGATTGCTTCAGCACGTGATCGCAGCCGCTGACGCGTGATCGGCTAATTTGGTTCGCCGAGCATTCGTAGGCGAAATTGCCTTCGGTTTGCGCTTTGGCCGCCCTAGCATTTTTACCCAAACCTCAAACCCTGCCCTTGTTGCTTAGCGTGCCGCGTTTCTTTCCGATCGCTACGATCTTGACAGTCGATATCGCAGGTCTCCCAGAACCGTCCGCAGGCAGCTCTTTGTCGCCCGAGCGCGTCTCAATTCCAGCGATGCATGATGTTGCGAGGCTTTCGAAGTCAAGATCGAGCCACCGCTGGAAGCGCGTTTGCCACTGCCTTTACGACGGAGGTAGAGCGGCTCCCAGGCACCATCCATGTAGCGAGCGTGAGCCCTAATGGGGTCGGTGCATCGAACGGTGCAACCAGCGCGCCAGTGGCAAGATGCTCCCGCAACAGACTTTTCCGGCCAATTAGCACGCCTACGCCATTCAGCGCTTGCCGCACTGCAACAGAATAAAGAGAGAATGCCGGACCATCGGGGGTAAAATCCAATCCTGGCATATTGGCAACTGTCCAAACCGACCAATCAGTCCACACCACGTCGGGAATGCAGCGCACGCGCATAAGATCGGGCGGTTCGTGCAGCGTTTTCGCGATAGCAGGCGTGCAGACCGGCTCTATCTCTTCCTCAAACAGACTACTTTGTGTCTTCTCGAGATTTTTAGTGTAAAAAAGACAGATATCGAATGGACTCCTCTTAAGATTTGGTGGTTCGTCTAGAGCGGTTACGGATATATCGACAGGCCCTGCCATCTCCGCGATTGCGCCTAGTCGAGGTTCGAGCCAAAGTTGGGCCAGTGCAGGGGAAGTCGCGATGTGAACCCTCTGGGGCGCAGCTTGCTGCCGTAGATCGCGCGCCGCTGATTCAAGCGCGTCGAACGCTGACGTGAAATTTTTGCTGACGCTCAGGCCAAGCGGAGTGAGGCGTACACCCTTCGCATGGCGTTCGAACAAAGGTGCGCCATAATCGTCTTCAAGCCCTTTGATCTGCGCGGAGATAGCGCCCGCTGTGACCGAAAGCTCATTTGCAGCCGGCGAGAATCCCCCAAGACGGGCTGCCGCTTCGAATGCCCTCAGCGCGTTCAGGCGAAGCACGTTTCGGACCGGCGCGCTGTTTGACATAGAAGCCCCAGATTTTCTGGCCCTAATATTTCACAAATTTCAGTTGAGGCAAGACCTGGGGACGTGGGCATGTGTGGTTTCACGGATTGCGTCGCTATCGCAGCAAATGGCAGCATCGGAGGTCGGTTCTATGAAGATCGAAGCAATAGAACTCTATGAATACAGGCTGACTTATGCCCACGGCACATATGCTATGTCCAAAGGACGCTCGGCGAGCCGGCAGCCATCCAACTTGGTGCGCGTTGTTGCCGATAACGGGCTGGAGGGATGGGGAGAGGCCGCCATTCTTTCTGGAAACTATCTCCCCCTCTTCGCCGGCGGGACACGCGAAGCTCTAAAGGAGCTGGCACCGCATTTGATTGGTGAAGATCCCCGGGCCGTAAGGCGCATTGAGGCGATAATGGATGGTGTCCTCACTGGCCAGAACAACGCCAAAAGCGCGTTTGATATTGCGTGTTGGGATCTTTTTGGAAAGTCTGTGGGTCTCCCAATCGCTGCGCTGCTGGGAGGGGTCATGAGCGAGAATTTGCCGATCTTTGAGGCCATTCCGCTTTCATCCACTGAAGCCAACATTGACTTCGTGACCAAAAGAAGTGCGGCCGGCATCCGACGGTTTCAAATTAAAGTCGGTGACGACCCGAAACGCGACGCGGCGCGTGTGCGTTCGGTCATTGAGGCTTCGGACGACGACATCTTTTTCTACGTTGACGCCAATGCCGGGTGGACGTTGCTCGAGGCGTCGATAGGGATGCGTGAAATGCAAGACCTGAATCTGTGGTTTGAGCAACCGTGCACAGACCTTGCTGACTGCGCTTTACTCCGGAAAGTGAGCCCACTCCCCCTGATCATGGATGAAAGTGTTGTAACGTTGGCGGATTTGTACCGCGCGAAATATGAGGTTGGTGCAGGTGCTATCAATCTTAAGCTCGGGCGGGTTGGCGGTATCACCCGTGCAGCAAATATGCGCGATACGGCACAAAACCTGGGGATGCATTTCAACATCGAAGATATATGGGGCGGAGATGTTAGTGCCGCAGCCGTGTCGCATGTTGCGGCAAGCTCGCGGCCGGCCCACCTGCTTCAGACGTCGTTCTTCAACGACTGGACGGAAGAGCACGTTGCCGGCTACCAGCCTCGCGTTCGACATGGACTTGGAGCAGCTCCGACTGGCCCAGGCCTCGGTATAGAAATTGACCGAGGCTTGATAGGAGAACCGGTAACCAGCTTTTCCTAATGCGCTCTTGCCGGCATCAATCCTTTCTATCTTGTGTCCCGGCGCGCTACTTCAGTACGGATCAAGATCGTATTCGTCCGCCAGCGCTTCGCTCTGGTTTGCGTAGCAACTCCGCAGGCGTTGCAAGGCGCTGCCTGTCAGGCACCCGTCGTATTGGGTTGGATAATTAGTGTATATGCAGACCTGCATATGTGCGGATCGCGTCGAGATCGGATCGATTGATACTGACGGCCGGCGGTGCGCCATGCGCCGCCGCACCCGCCTTTGCGCCCGGAATGTGCACGCCGAGGTCACGCAGCCCGTGCCATGTGTGCGGCACAGCGCTCGCTGAAATCCTTGGAAATGGCGGTTGGCGACACTGCGATGACCGTGAGCCCGATGCCGGGCGATTGATGACCCGACCGAAAATCGTTCGCGTCGACCGACCAAGACGATCCCGACAGGCCCGCCGATAGCACCTCGACTAGCAACGCTAGATTCGCTCCCTTGTAACCCCCGAAGGGCAGCAGCGCGCCCTGCAGCGCGGCTGCGGCGTCGGTCGTTGCGCTGCCTTGACTGTCTGTCGCCCATCCCTCGGAAATTGGTTCGTTGCGGGAGGCCGCCCGAACGATATTGACGAAGGCGGTCGCGCTTGTCGCCTGATCAATAACCAACGGACTTGCCGGCGGACTTGCCGGTGCGCCGAAGGCCAGCGGATTTGTACAATATATCCGTGGGCTGCCGGCCGCCGCCGCCATCACCGCCGGACCGTTGGCTGCCGCCACCGCGACGAGGCCGTCCAGCGCCAGCCGCCGCACATAGTAGCCCAGCTCACCTGCCGTGTAGCTGTTTCGCTGCGTGAACAGGCCGACGCCCAAGCTCTTTGTTTGCTCGACAAGTCTGTCGAAGGCGAGGTCGAAGCCGAGTTGCGCGATGCCGCCTTGTGCGTCGGACGAAATCATGGCGGGCAGGGGGTGCTCGATATGGGGTTCCGCTTGGCCGTCGATCCTGCCCGCTCGAAGCTATCCAGATAGTCAAGAAAATGCGGAAATCCCACCGCCTCGCTGCCAAACAACGCCGCCGATAGCGTGGCCTCCACGAGGGAGCCCGCCACATGTGGGCTCGCACCGCAGGCAATGCAGGCGTTTATCGCCAGCTGGCGAATACCCGCAACCTCGATCGTTTCGCGCTCGTCGGTCACCCGGTGCTACCCAGTTGCGCTGCACACAATATCCTGCGGCGGTTGCAGGCCAAGTGCCAGCTTGCGCCCATCGTGGATAGCGAAAGCCTGGCGAGCGGCTGTGCAGCCGCCGATCGCCGTGAGGACAATGCCACGTTAGGCCAGTTTTCGCGACGCCTCATCGTCCGCCACGCCGGTGGCAGCACAGACGAGCGCAACCGCTTCAATGTCTTGTTCATATCCGCTGAGCAGCAAACGATCCGCGCCGTCTTGCCGTCAGAGCGCCCGATCGCACTTTCGGCGACGAAACGCGGGACGAGCCGGGCGAGCGCGCGCCGCAGCGGTAGGTTCACGGACATTCGCTGGAGCTCGTTCCCGACCAGCGCATCGGGCGTGACGATGATGACGTTATGGCCGTCCTCGGCGTTTCCAGGCGGTGCCGCAGCCTTTCCGTCTGCCGCAATCATCGAGCACGATAACCCGTCCCGGTCGAGCCTTGCGCGACATAGCGGCTTCTTCGGACAAGCCCTTGCATCCGCTCGAGAAGGAGAGCCTTGAAGCGGATCACAGCCGACAGCCAGCCGGCCCTGCGCCAACGATCACGACGTCAAATTCCATACTTCGGCGTTCGGGAAGATAACTCATCAAGCGGCCATCCCCTTTTATCGGAAATTCGGCGCCGCCCTGCCGGCCTTGCGATGCGCGGCGATGACGGTATTGGCCATCAGCATGGCGATGGTCATCGGCCCGACGCCGCCGGGAGCTGGTGTGATGACGCTGGCGACTTCGGCGCATTCGGCGAAGGCCAGGTCGCCAACTAGGCGCGTCTTGCCTTCGCCCCCTTCGGGTGTCGCAATACGGTTGATGCCAACGTCGATAAGGGTGGCGCCCGGCTTGACCCAGTTGGCCTTGACCATTTCAGGTTGGCCGACCGCAGCGACGAGAATGTCGGCATTGCGGCAGACGCTTGGCAAGTCCTTGGTGCGCGAATGGGCGATGGTGACCGTCGCATTGACAGCCAGTAGAAGCTGCGCCATCGGCTTGCCGAACAAGTTGGAGCGGCCGATAACTACGGCGTTGAGGCCAGAGAGATCGTTGCCGTGGGACCGCTTCACTAAAACCATTGCGCCGGCCGGCGTGCAGGAGACGAGACCGCCGTCGAGATCGCCTGTCGCGAGCTTACCGGCATTGACGACATGCAGGCCGTCGACGTCCTTTTCCGGCAGGATCGATTGGATGATCGGATCGGAATTCAGGTGCTTTGGCAGGGGCAGTTGTACGAGAACGCCGTGCAGGCTGTCATCTGCATTCAGTACCGCGACGAGGCTTTCCAGTTCTTCCTGCGTCGTTTCCTCCGGCAACGTGTGCTGGACCGAGGTGAAGCCGCATTCCTTCGCCATCTTGCTTTTGGCGCGGACATACGCATGGCTTGCCGGGTCGTTTCCGACGATCACGACAGCGAGGCCGGTCTTGACGCCTGTATCCTGTTCAAGGACCGCAGCCGCCGATCTCACAGCGGCGATGACTGAAGCGGCGACTTGCTTTCCATCGATCACCTTTGAAGACGTCGCTCAGCCCATACGCTCAGAGGCGTACGACCCTGGGCTCGCAGGGAACACGATGGTCTTGTTGCCGTTCATGAAGACGCGGTTGTGGATATGGGCGTGGACAGCGCTGGCCAAAACCTGGCTTTCGACATCGCGGCCGATCGAGACATAGTCTTCCGCCGACTGCGCGTGCGTGATACGGGCGACGTTCTGCTCTATGATCGGACCCTCGTCGAGATCTTCCGTAACATAGTGCGCCGTCGCGCCGATCAGCTTCACGCCGCGCTCGAAGGCCTGCTTGTAGGGGTTCGCGCCCTTGAAGGACGGCAGGAAGGAATGGTGGATATTGATGATCCGGCCCGACATCTTTTCGCAGACGGCATCCGAAAGCACCTGCATGTAGCGGGCAAGAACAATAAGTTCGGCGCCGGACTGCTCAACGACTTCCATCAGCTTGGCTTCCGCTTGCGGCTTATTTTCCTTCGTCACCTTGATGTAGTGAAAGGGGATGTCGTGATTAACAATCAGCTTTTGGTAATCGAAGTGGTTCGACACGACGCCGACGATGTCGATCGGCAGGGCGCCGATCTTCCAGCGATAGAGCAGGTCGTTAAGGCAATGGCCGAAGCGCGAAACCATGATAAGCACCTTGGTTCGTCGGTCGCCTCGACTAAGGCCGTAATCCATGGAGAACCGCTTCGCGACTTCGGCGAAGCCGTCGCAGATTTCGGTTTCATCAACCCCGGCTTCGGATCGGAAGCCGACCCGCATGAAAAAGCGCCCTGTCTCGAGATCATCGAACTGCGAACTGTCAATAATGTTGCAACTGTTTTCCGCAAGATAACCCGAGATGGCAGCAACGATTCCTCGCGTCGATTTGCACGAAACGGTGAGGACAAGATTGTTAGTGGTCAACGGGACCTCCAGAGCAGTCGCCGGTGTTGATCACAAGACAATGGTGGCCAGCGCTTTGCCGCGGGCGGTCGGGCCAAAATCAGATAAGCTGCCATTGCTAACTGCCGTTCCTGCGCAAACTTCGTAAAAAAATGAATCAAAATTTCACAGATGAATGATAGATTTTCAAACGTGTTGTCTGTCGTGCATTTCTGTCGTGACATGTATGAACAGAGAGCTGCCTACTGCTTCGACACGAAAGGTGCGTGCGTTCGGGCAGCCTTTGGGAGCATTGGATACTGCGCCGTGGACGAGGTCGAATTCGGCGAAATGAAGTGGACACACGATGCGACCGCTCTCCACAAAACCTTCTGATAGGGACGCTTCTGCATGGGGGCACCGATCTTCCACCGCGAAATATCTGTCCCCCTGCCGTACAAGAGCGAGGTCGCCTGTCGCAGCGAATGAAATGCGCCTTATTTCACCGTCCGCCATTTGGATGTCGTCTCCCAGCAACTGCCGGACCGTCTCGCCTTGAGGCTCAGGCAGTTCGTGAGTGATCGTTGCTTCAACGCTGGAACTGCTCGCCAAGCCTTGTGCAAAGCGATGGACATCCCGAGTCCGGTTTACGCCAATCACGAAATTCTCGAATGTCCAAAGTGGATTGTCGCTGCCATCCACGGCTAGGGGAACTGCAGAAGCATCCGGCATTCCGGCAATCTGCAGGTTGAAGTCGTATTGCTCGGACCAGAAGCGGGGTATCGCGGGCTGCAACTGTTCCAGACCCAGAATGGCGCGGGCCGCCCGTAGTGCCTGCTCATTGGCATTCTGCCAGCTCTCGACACGGATTCCCTCGGGAAAGGCGCCGCTGCGCTGGCGCGATACATCGCCGATCGCAAAGATCGCCGGATCGCTCGTTGCACCGTTCTCATCGGTGAGGATGCCGTCTTTCGTGTCGAGACCTGACAGCCGCGCAAGGTGATCGTTGGGATGGATGCCGATGGCTACGACAAGAAGGTCCGCATGGGCCCGCCACCCGTCAAGAGACGCTTCTACTCTATCCGGCGTCTCGACAAAGGCCGGCTCGCTCAGCAGATGGAGCTCTACGCCGTTCGCCCGATGAGCCTCGGCGAGGAAATCGCCGACAGCGGCGGGAAGCGTTCTTGAACAGAGACGGGCATCCCGCGCGAAGAGATCTACTGCGATGGACGCTGAACGCGCCATAGCTGCGATCTCAAGGCCGAGCCAGCCGCCGCCGACCACGAATATGCGCGTTGCGCTCCCAATTGCTGCTTGTAGCGCCATGGCGTCGTTGGCGGTTCTGATCGTATGCACGCGGTTAAAGCCGCGGCTGACGCGAGCAAGGCGGCGCGGTGACCCGCCGGTTGCAAGAATGAGGCAATCGAAGGCATGCTTTGCGCCTGTGGCGGTTTCGATCGTCCGGCTGGCGCGGTCGATATGAACGATCGTTTCGTCCAGGTGAATATCGACGCCAAGATCAACCGCCTCCGCACCCGACAGAACCTTTGTCAGAGCGAAATCAGGGCCAGGTGTTTTCGCGGGCTTAGTCAGCGGCGGACGTTCGTACGGCGTGTGCCTCTCGTCTCCGAACATGGATATCGGGCCGACATGACCAAGGTCACGCAAGTTTTTTGCAGCCATTCCGCCAGCCTGTCCGGCGCCAACGATGAGCACGGTTTTCTCCTGCTCGGCCGGTATCGCGATGCTTACCTCGTCTCCGGTCTCCATCGTGCCTTTATCAAGAACGTCACAGTAGATGCCAAAGTTCTTCTCGAATTTGCTGATCAACGCGCGCAGCACACTACGGTCTTCTGGCAAGCCGAGCTGTGCCAACGTCGTGAAGCTGCATCGACCGCATTCGCGCGTGCCGCGAAGGCGGAGGGTGCCAATTCGAAACTCTTTTCCGAGAAGTCCGTATTCCGGTGATGTTGCGGCACTCCCTTCGAAATCGACAAGCACGTTGGGGCGAAAACGCCGTTCGTCGATCACGCTTTCCGGAAGCAACCTTTTCAAGGCTTCGATGGATTGGCGGCTGAGAAGATGAATGGGACTATGTTGATATCGGGGTTTGGCAGACTGCCCGTCTAGTTCAGCTCCATACCTTACGACAGTCACCGGACGCCCAAATAGTTCTCCAAGTTCTTGCTGAAACCGGACGTCGTCGGGATCGTGCCAGTTTTCTTCATCAAGAGACATTTGGAGTTTATCGTCATGGTCGAGTCTAGCTGAAACCAGCGGTGCGAGGTTCCAGTGCTTCTGACGCGATGGAAAGACGATCTCATGTGTCTCTGCATCGAAGATTCCGAAAAGACGGTCGCCAACAGGGCCGGCCTCGGTGAATTCGGCATGTTGGAGACGCTCTCCGCAGACTGAACTGACCGGGTATCGCCAAAGTGCCTCGACTGTCCCAAGCTTTCTCATAGCGGTCCCATTCCATCCGTTGTCTAACCGCCGTGTCGCGGCCGGCCAAAAAGGCCTCCTGAAGGAATACGTCGCGCAGGGTTGCCTATCAGCTGTCAGGATGACGACAAACGATGCGGGTCGCTTATGTTTGGTGACGAGGCGCGTTGATTCAGAGCGTTATCGGCGAACTCGATCGGGCGCCGCGCGCGATCAGTATTGGGGCGGCGTTATTATCCAAACGACCTTAGTCGGCTCGTCGCCCGGATTGGCGCAACGGTGCGTTTCTGTGCTCTTGAACGAGAAACTGTCGCCTGCGTTCAGCCGGAAATGCTGACCTGAAACCCAGAGGTCGAGAATGCCGCATATCACCAGTCCACCTTCCACGCCTTCGTGACTGTAGTCGCCGCTGTCTGCTCCGATATCGATCGTGCTCATCAACATTTCCAGCGGTCCGCTGAGATTGGGCGAGAGCAGTTCCTCCTGGATGCCAAGCTTCGTGAAAGTCAGCTTTCGCCTGTTCTCAGCGCGAACAATTATGTCCTTTTCGTCCGCCGGAGCATCGCTGGCATGAAAGAACCAGTTAATCTGCACGCCTAGTGTTGTGCTGATCTTCTTCAGGATTCCGATCGGCAGCTGAGACTGGTTGCGCTCAATCTGGCTTAGATAGCCGACGGAGATGCCGACAGCATCCGCCACGCACTGAAGCGTCATGCCCTTCGCCTTCCGCAGTTCTCTGATCTGGAGGCCGATCAAGTCCTCCTGGACAGTTAACTCTTCGATATCTTCAGTTCTTTCAACGGCACGTGGTGGCACGATCGTCCCTTCTAAACCACCTCTACCGAATAACCTCATGCGTTCACCGGTACAACATCTAACTTCTCCGCCCACTGCGCGACAGCTAACAAATAAGAGATATCAGCACCCTGGTGAAAAAACAAGACAAAAATTTCATGGTTGAAAAGGAGTTTTTTTGGTCGTAAAAGATGCGGGCTGCTTTTCCGTTCAGGTGCGCGATCGACAGGATCAGCACAGTTTTTGAGATCTGGAGCTTAGCTATGAAGATCATCGTGCCTGTCAAACGGGTCATTGATTACAACGTCAAAGTCCGAGTGAAGCCGGATGGAACGGGCGTCGAGCTTGCCAATGTGAAGATGGCGATGAACCCGTTTGACGAGATCAGCGTCGAGGAAGCTATCCGGCTGAAGGAAGCGGGCAAGGCGGAGGAGATCATCGTGGTCTCGGTCGGCCCGGCGCAGGCGCAGGAGACGCTGCGCACCGCACTTGCCATGGGTGCCGACCGCGCGATCCTGGTGAAGACCGACGAGACCGCCGATTCGCTGGGTGTGGCCAAGGTGCTGAAGGGCGTGGTCGAGGCGGAGAAACCGGGCCTGGTGATCCTCGGCAAGCAGGCGATCGACGACGACGCCAACCAGACCGGCCAGATGCTGGCGGCACTGCTCGGCTGGGCGCAGGGCACCTTCGCCTCGAAGATCGAGATCGACGGCGAAATGCTGAAGGTGACGCGCGAGATCGACGGCGGCCTGCAGACGGTCGAGCTGAAGATGCCGGCGATCGTGACGACCGACCTGCGTCTTAACCAGCCGCGCTATGCGTCGCTACCCAACATCATGAAGGCGAAGAAGAAGCCTCTAGACGAGAAGACGGCGGTCGATTTCGGCGCCGACCTGTCGCCGCGCCTCAAGGTCGTGAAGACCGAGGAGCCGAGCGGTCGCAAAGCGGGCGTCAAGGTGAAGACCGTCGCCGAGCTGGTCGACAAGCTGAAGAACGAAGCCGGCGTGCTCTAAGAGAAGGATCTCAGAACCATGGCCATTCTCCTCCTCGCAGACCATGACAATGCCTCACTGTCGGACCAGACGGCGAAGGCGCTCGCCGCCGCGCTGAAGATCGGTTCGGACGTGCATGTGCTCGTCGCCGGCAAGGGCGCACAGGCTGTAGCCGACGCCGCCGCCAAGCTGAAGGGCGTCGGCAAGGTGCTGCTCGCGGAAGCCGACGAACTGGCCGAACGGCTCGCCGAGCCGACCGCGGCCCTCGTCGTGTCGCTCGCGGGCGGCTACGACACGATCGTCGCGGCGGCCACCACCCTGGGCAAAAACGTGCTGCCGCGCGTCGCGGCCCTGCTCGACGTGATGCAGATCTCCGAGATCATCGAGGTCGTCGCCCCGGATACCTTCAAGCGTCCGATCTATGCCGGCAACGCGATCCAGACGGTGCAGTCGGCCGATCCGAAGAAGGTCGTCACGGTGCGCACCGCCTCCTTCCAGTCACAGGGCGAGGGCGGCTCGGCCCCGATCGAGACCGTGTCGGCCGCCGCCGATCCGGGCCTCTCGACCTTTGTCGAGAACCGGCTGTCGGAGAGCGACCGTCCGGAGCTGACCTCGGCGAAGATCATCATCTCGGGTGGGCGCGCGCTCGGCTCTTCGGAGAAGTTCCAAGAGGTCATCCTGCCCGTCGCCGACAAGCTAGGAGCCGCGGTCGGGGCGTCCCGCGCCGCCGTCGATGCCGGCTACGCGCCGAACGACTGGCAGGTTGGGCAGACCGGCAAGGTCGTGGCGCCGCAGCTCTACATCGCCGTTGGCATCTCCGGCGCGATCCAGCACCTCGCCGGCATGAAGGACTCCAAGGTGATCGTCGCCATCAACAAGGATGAGGAAGCGCCTATCTTCCAGGTCGCAGATTACGGCATCGTCGGTGATCTATTCGACGTCCTACCGGCGTTGCAGAGGGCACTTTGATAGTTTTCGCCGCTCCCATCGTCCACTCAGGACGGACCGCGCTGCCAGCCGGCGCCCATTCTACGGAACCACGATGATAAGCAATATTCCCAAAAAAGCACGAGCTGTCGTCATCGGTGGCGGCATTTCTGGATGCTCGGTCGCCTACCATCTAGCGAAGCTGGGGTGGACGGACATCGTCCTGCTTGAACGCAGGCAGCTGACATCCGGCACCACTTGGCATGCCGCCGGTCTCATCGGCCAGCTACGCGCGTCGCAGAACATGACGCGACTGGCGAAATATTCGGCCGATCTCTATGTCAAGCTGGAAGAGGAGACTGGCATTGCCACCGGTATGCGCCAAAACGGTTCGATCACCGTGGCGCTGACGGATGAACGCAAGGAAGAGATTTACCGTCAGGCCAGCCTTGCCCGCGCCTTTGACATCGATGTCAACGAGATTTCGCCGCAGGAGGTCAAGAACCTCTATCCTCATCTGAACATTTCCGACGTGCTCGGGGCTGTGCACCTGCCTCTCGACGGTCAGTGCGACCCCGCCAACATCGCCATGGCGCTGGCCAAAGGCGCACGCCAGCTTGGCGCCAAGGTGATCGAGAACGTCAAGGTCACCGCGGTGCACGACCGTGACGGCCATGTCACCGGCGTCTCGTGGGTGCAGGGCGGCGAGCAGGGTACGATCGAGACCGATCATGTCGTCAACTGCGGCGGCATGTGGGGTCGCGATCTCGCCAGCCGTTCCGGAGTTACGCTGCCACTGCATGCCTGTGAGCACTTCTACATCGTCACCGAGGCGATTCCTGACCTTGCCCGTCTGCCTGTGCTGCGCGTTCCCGACGAATGCGCGTACTACAAGGAAGATGCAGGCAAGATGCTGCTCGGCGCCTTCGAGCCGAAAGCCAAGCCTTGGGGCATAGATGGCATACGCGAGGATTTTTGCTTCGATCAGTTGCCTGAGGATTTCGAGCATTTCGAACCCATCCTGGAGAAGGCGGTCAACCGCATGCCAATGCTGGAAACAGCGGGTATCCACACCTTCTTCAACGGTCCCGAGAGCTTCACGCCCGATGACCGCTACTATCTTGGCGAAGCGCCGGAGTTGAAGGGCTACTGGGTTGCTGCCGGCTACAATTCCATCGGCATCGTCTCGTCTGGCGGAGCGGGGATGGCGCTGGCGCAGTGGATGGATGACGGCGAGCCGCCCTTCGACCTCTGGGAAGTCGATATCCGTCGTGCCCAACCGTTCCAGAAGAACCGTCGCTATCTCAAGGAGCGTGTCTCGGAAACGCTAGGCCTGCTTTACGCCGACCATTTTCCGTATCGGCAGATGGCAACATCGCGCGGCGTGCGCCGCTCACCCCTGCATGAGCACTTGAAGGCGCGCGGCGCCGTGTTTGGTGAGGTCGCAGGATGGGAGCGCGCCAACTGGTTCGCCAAGGAAGGCCAGGAGCGTGAATACCGCTACAGCTGGAAACGGCAGAACTGGTTCGAGAACCAGAAGGAAGAGCATCTGGCGATCCGCAATGGCGTCGGTCTGTTCGATATGACGTCGTTCGGAAAGATCCGCATCGAGGGTCGCGACGCGCTGACCTTCTTGCAACGGCTCTGCGCCAATCAGATGGATGTCGCTCCTGGCAAGATAGTCTATACGCAAATGCTAAATGAACGGGGCGGCATAGAAAGCGATCTGACCATCACCCGCTTGTCGGACACAGCCTTCTTCGCTGTGGTCCCCGGCGCCACCTTGCAGCGCGACCTCGCCTGGATGCGCAAACAGATCAAGACCGAAGAGTTTGCCGTCATCACGGATATCACGGCCGCCGAATCCGTTTTGGTTCTGATGGGGCCAAGGGCTCGCGACGTCATCACCCGCGTTAGTCCGAACGACTTCTCCAATGAAGCCTTCCCGTTCGGAACGGCACAAGAAATCGAAATCGGCATGGGCTTGGCGCGTGCGCATCGCGTGACCTATGTCGGTGAACTGGGATGGGAGATTTATGTCTCCAGCGACCAGACCGCACATGTCTTCGAGGCGATTGAGGGCGCCGGCCAGGAGTTCGACTTGAAGCTCTGCGGCCTTCACACGCTTGACAGTTGCCGTATCGAAAAAGGCTTCCGGCATTTCGGTCATGACATCACCGATGAGGACCATGTTCTGGAGGCCGGACTCGGATTTGCTGTCAAGCCGAACAAGGGCGATTTCATCGGGCGCGGAGCGGTGCTGCGGATAAAACAGGAGGGGCTGAAGCGCCGAATGCTGCAGTTCCGGTTGAAGGACCCAGCGCCACTTCTGTTCCACAACGAGGCTTTGGTTCGCGATGGGAAAATCGTTTCGATCATCACCTCCGGCAACTATGGCCACTATTTGGGTGGCGCGATTGGCATGGGCTATGTGCCCTGCGAGGGTGAAAGCGAGGACCAGGTTCTCACGTCAAACTACGAGATCGAGATCGCGGGCGTTCGATACGCAGCGGAGGCATCGCTTCGCCCCATGTACGACCCGAAGTCAGAGCGCACCAAGATGTAGGCTCAGCAAACTCACTTGCAGTGCCTTTTATAGGGGTGCCCCTGTCGGTCGGTGTTGAAGCCTGTGAGATGATGCCACTAACGGTCCTAAAGCTTGCAGCAAACGCTGACAATGTTGGATTTCCATCAGGCTTACTCAATAGTATTTCTGTTATAGGGGGCGAGGAATTAATTTTTACTTCTCCCCAACTGGCCTTCTTCCATGGAAGGCCGCTTTTTTTGGAGATACCGCAAATGAAGATCAGAGAAATTCACGTCTATTCGCACAGATTGCCTGTCAAGAACGGCCCCTATAGGATTGCAAGCAGCACTGTCCACGCGCTCGAGACGACCTTGGTGAAGATCGTCGCCGACAATGGTCTTTTCGGGTGGGGCGAAACCTGCCCGATCGGCCAGACTTACCAGCCCCAGCACTCGAAAGGCGCCTTGGCCGCGCTGGAAGAGATGGCCCAGGGACTTATCGGTGCCGACCCGCTTCAGCCGTTGGCTTTACGTCGTAGGATGGACGGCCTTCTCAACGGTCACCGTTACGCCAAGGCACCGTTGGAAATCGCTGCTTACGACGTTCTGGGAAAACAGGTGAACATGCGCGTCGCCGACCTGTTGGGCGGCGCGATGACCGAGCGCGTTCCGTCCTACTATGCATGCGGCATCGGCGAGCCGGACGAGGTCGCCCGAATCGCCGAAGAACGCGCTAACGAAGGCTATCCGCGCATGCAGATCAAGGTCGGCGGCGGCCGTCCGATGGAAGTCGATATCGCGTGTGTCAGGAAGGTGTGGGAGCGCGTAGGCACCCGCATGCGGCTTGCTATCGACGGCAACCGGTCGCTGACGACGCGGGATACGCTACGTCTCAGCCGCGAGTGCCTGGACATTCCCTTTATTATCGAACAGCCCTGCAACACGATTGAAGAACACAAGGCGATCCGCAGTCAGCTGAATCACGGTCTTTATTTGGACGAGAGCTGCGAGGATCTGAACACCGTGCTCCGTGTTGTCGGCGATGGCATCTGCGATGGCTTCGCAATGAAGGGCACGCGTCTCGGCGGCCTGCATGCGATGGCGACCTTCCGGGACATTTGCGAGACCCGTTCAATGCCGCATACCTGCGACGATGCGTGGGGCGGGGACATCATCGCGGCTGCTAGCACCCATATCGGTGCAACCGTTCAACCGCGTCTGCTTGAAGGTGTATGGATCGCCCAGCCCTATGTGGAAGGCAACTACGATCCGGAAAACGGGGTCAAGATCGAGGGCGGTCACATCAAGCTGCCCACCGGACCAGGCCTTGGTATCATCCCAGATGAAGCCCAGTTTGGAAAACCCGTGGCGTCTTTCGGCTGATACGCGTTCAGAGATCGCACAACGAGATCTTAAGCTGTCGGCAGACGCCGGCCGTAAGCATGCTGGACGCACCGGGGATGGCCTCACAAATGGCCTCTCGCGAAACGGGTGCTGATGTCGCCCCGTCATCGGCCCCCGCGTGCGACCGCCGCGCTTCTTCACGTCAGCCGCTCATCGCGATAGAATGGGAACAGCTTCTGGTAGTTAAGATCGGCGCCTTTCCGCCGCAGCAGGACATGCAGCCGAAGATTGTCGAACCGGCGTTGCTCAATCGCCAGTTCCTTTAGCCTCGCCCGCATGGCGGCATTGTCCGGTCGCCGTTACGCATAGGTCTTCGGGTCGAGCCCGACCAAACGTAGGCGCGCCGCTGCGAGTAGCACTTCTCTTCGATTGCCCAGGCCACGAAGCGGTTAGTTGTCCTGGGCGTTAGAACTTTCCCAGCGCTTCCTTCACCGTCGCAACGTCCAGCATCGATTCCGCCGGAAGCTTCTTCAGCCTGCGGTTCTCGTCCTCAAGGCTCTTCACCGACCGGGCATCCGAGGCCTCTCTGATTTCTAGCGAAGCTCATGCGACTGCTTGAGTAGCCAATCCACCAGCAACTTTGAATCTCTGCGAAGAGCTCTACCAGGCTGCCCCAGAACAAAGAAGCCTTGTTGAGTGGTCACTTCGGCCTGCAAAGGACGGCAAAGCAGGGACTGCTCCAGAAGAAATTTGCATGTCAAAGTCCAGCCAATCGCGATCCCCTCGCCGGCAATCGCCGAGTGCAAAACGAGCTGATAATCATTGAATATCGCCGCCGGCTCGAGGGATTTAGGAGTCATTCGCAAGGCCGCAAGAAACTCCGGCCAGTTTATCCTTTGTCGATACGGGTCTTCATACGAGAGGAGCTTATGATTTGGCAGATCATCAATCTCCCGCAACGGCGCAGCACCTTCCAAATATAGCCGAGAGCAAACCGGGAACACAGTCTCCCTAGCCATGAGCCAAGCGTTTTTTCGCTCTGTCGCGAGTGGTAGAAGCCGAATGGTCAGATCAATAGAGTCGTCCGGCTCAACATTCCTATCGATCGTCAGTATTTTGAGCTTTATCCCTGGGTGTGCGCTTTGAAACTCATGGAAAAGAGGGATTAGCCAATTTGTGGCCATCGACGTTGATGCGGCTATGGTAATAAAGCTCAGTTCCTGCCTCTGAAGTTCGTCGATTGCAGTCTCAATTGTCGCAAAGCTGCCGCTGACCGCCTTGAACAGATGCTTGCCATGGCCAGTGAGCATCACTCCTCGGTTCGCACGGATGAAGAGTTGTGTGCCGAGGTGATGCTCAAGACTCCTGATAGAATGGGAAATGCTGGATTGGGTGACATTGAGTTCTTCTGCTGCCCTGGAAAAATTCAGCGCATCAGCAGCGGCGACAAACGCAAACAGCGACTGTGGAGATGGAATTTTGGTGCGTAAGAGAGACATGACTACGATTCATGTCACGACCGGTCTTTACTGTCTACCGAAAACCCGAAGATGAGAGTTTGGCTGGTCTTCTCCCCCGTTGAGGTGGAAGCGAGCCTCGACGGCAACTTCGAGAGTTCCACTTCAATTAGCTCCCGGAAACGCGATATCCTGATCAACTAGTCCGCCTGATTGGTATGTAGCTATGAGGGAGATTCATCAGTTGGACAGACGATTTCATCGCTAAGCTGAGGTGCGTCGGCTTCGACCGCCGCCACTCAGCATACGCTCGCAACTCCCGGCACAGCATTTTGGTTGGCGCCGGGTTCTCCTGCTCTTTCGCCAAGGAGGAAACTGGTTCGCACTATGCCCTTTCCTTGGATCTCGGTCTCGCCACGAGCCTCGAAGATAAATCCGTCACGCAGGTGATCTGCAAACGTGTCGGTCACCTGGATACGCCCGGGCTCGCCTGTCTCTTCCATGCGCGCTGCCACGTTCACTGCATCGCCCCACAAATCATAGGCGAACTTTCGGTTGCCGATCACTCCAGCGACGACGCGGCCCGAATTGATTCCGATCCGAACGGCTAATGCCTCGTCGGATTCCGGCACCTTGAAGCCGGGGGACAAGCTCGATGATATCCGACGCCACGACTGGGTCACTTCTCAGTGGCAATTAACAGCTTCGACCACGCCGAATATGGATTGGCGCAGAGCGTCGAGGCCAGGAACGCCGCCGCTGCTCGCCGTCCGTATCCGGTAGCAAGCATTTTTCTGGAGACAACGCGGAGACAAATGTCTGGCGGAAAGCGATGTCTCCAACTCAGCGTCCGGATCGTTGGATCTAGACACTTGATTTTTCTGAGGAAATTTGGTGCCGCTTGCATGACTCGAACACGCGACCCATCATTACGAATGATGTAGGACACTGGAACTCCCCATTGTCAGGTTTGCGCCAAACGCCCAGTCAGGGTCAACCCGGATCGGCCACTGCGTGCCGTTTGGCCTCGCATCGTCGAATTACGGAACCCTGGGAGCGTCGGCGTCCACCTTCGGAAGGAGATTACTCCAGACCTGCGACGAACACGGCCACGGCGCGGATCCTTGCAGGACGGATGGAGAGCCTGCGCGAGAGCTTGAAGTATGCCACGGCGCATCACTCGTCGTATGCGGGGTTGCCGCAGGCTTTCTTCGCGCTATGTCAGCGATTAGGCCTTTGGCCGCCGCGAGTTGAACCATCGGAAAGGCCGAGCACAGCGTGTAAATGCAAGCTCGGCCTGCTATCGTATGCGCCAATCGTCGTCACCGCTGCGGCAGTGACGCTTTTTGTCGTCGCGAAATCGTAAATCGTGTGGCAGGCGACAGAGGGCTTGCTGGCTGTGGGTCACATCGTCTTTGCTGACGGTGGTTTTCAGGGGTATGGCGCGCTTGTCAAAGAACACATAGGCGTGGCGCCGGGCGAGTATGTACAGCGTGGAGCGGGCACCGGCGGTGGCGACTGCCTGCTGTGGCAGCGGCCCACAATGCCTCGTTGTGCAATCTTTCCCGCTTCTACGGCCATGTGCTGTCAGTCGGCGGTTTCACCAACAACCGCTTATGGCCCCTGCCCTGGGTCGACGAGCTGGCGGCGAGCGGGATCGTCGTCGATAGACGCGGCGTGCGTTTTCTCGACGACGGTCTCGGCGGTGTCTACATCGCCAACGAGCTGACCCAATCGGGCAATGCGCTGGGGGCTTTCGCACTTTTCGACAATCGCGTCTGAGAGGGTCCCGGTCGCGAGACCATCATTCCATCGAACCCGCTGTTGGAGCGGCATGGCGCGAAGGTGTTTGTCTCGAAGGAGATCGCACAGCTTGCCGCATCGATATCAGTCAAGTGCTGGCACCCACCGGCGCGGGCACACACCGGCCTCGTGCTCCTTCAGATTCCAATGGTCTGCTCTTCAGAAAAGCGGCTGCACTTCATGTCCTGGTCCTCTCAATGGGCCAGAACCAACTTCAATCCGGGTTAGATCGCAGCGGCAACGTCACCACCGACCACCGCCTCAGCTTACCGCCAAATTCGCGCCAGGGCTTGCCCCCAGGTGATTCCGATTTGATTCCGGACCAAACTCGACAAGCAGAGATGCCGGAATCAAAAAGCCCGCAAGTCGTTGAACTTGCGGGCTAATTTTGGTTGCGGGGACAGGCTCTGACCTCTGTCCTAACCTCTCCGGTCTGATGGTTTTGCCGAGGATTGGCAAAGTCAAGGATGCCGATCAGTTCGCCGCGTAGCTCGGCGATGACCTCGCCTCGCTTGCT